>CAYFLP010000095.1:8207-8929 GCA_964344045.1 uncultured Bifidobacteriaceae bacterium | reverse complement strand
AGTCGCAGGAGCGCATGTGCGCGATCGTGACCCCCGAGAAGGCCGAGGCCTTCCTCGACATCTGCCGCAAGTGGGATATCGAAGCGGTCGTGATCGGCGAGGTGAACGCCTCAGGCCGCCTCACTGTCGACTGGCATGGCGAGCGCGTGGTCGACGTGCCGCCGCGCACCGTTGCCCATGAGGGCCCGGTGTACGAGCGCCCCTTCCACCGGCCGTCCTGGCAGGACGCCCTCCAGGCGGACGCTCCCGACTCCCTGCCCCGTCCGACCACTGCAGACGAGCTGCGCGCAACCCTGCTGACCATGGTGGCCGCGCCGAACCTGGCCTCGAAGTCCTGGGTCACCGACCAGTACGACCGCTACGTGCTCGGCAACACCGTGCTGGCCCAGCCCGAGGACTCGGGCATGGTGCGCATCGACGAGGTCACCGGGCGCGGCGTCGCCGTCTCCACCGACTGCAACGGCCGATTCGCCAAGCTCGACCCCTACAACGGCGCGAAGCTCGCGCTCGCCGAGTCGTACCGCAACGTCGCTGCCTCGGGTGCCGTGCCGCTCGCCGTGACCAACTGCCTGAACTTCGGGTCCCCCGAGGACCCGGAGGTGATGTGGCAGTTCGCCGAGGCGACGCGCGGGCTTGCCGACGGCTGCCTCGAACTGGGGGTGCCGGTCACCGGTGGCAACGTCTCGTTCTACAACCAGACCGGTGACGTCGCGATCCTGCCG
>CAYFLP010000095.1:1581-8197 GCA_964344045.1 uncultured Bifidobacteriaceae bacterium | reverse complement strand
GCCGCACGCCCATCGCCTGGGGTCCCGACGGCGAGCTCATCTACGTGCTCGGCGACACCAGCGACGAGTTCGCGGGCAGCGAGTGGGCATCGCACGTGCACAAGCACCTCGGCGGCCTGCCGCCGAAGGTCGACCTGCAGCGCGAGAAGCTGCTGGGCGAGATCTTGGTCGCGGGCTCCCGCGACGGCATGCTGACCGCTGCCCATGACGTGTCCGACGGCGGCATCGCCCAGGCACTCGTCGAGATGGCCCTGCGCTCGGGGATCGGTGCACGCTGCTGGGTTCCCGAGGGCATCGACCCCTTCGTATGGCTCTTCGCCGAGTCCGCGGGTCGCGCGGTCGTCGTCGTCGCCCGCAGCGAGGAGCTGCGCTTCACCGAGATGTGCGCGGCACGCGGCCTGGCCGCGGAGCGCGTGGGTGTCGTCGACTCCGGGCTCGCGGCCGAGGCAGGCTTGCCGGAGGGCACGCAGGTGCTGGAGTTCACCGGCCTGTTCCAGGTGCCGCTGGCCGAGCTGCGCGCGGCCCACGAGCGCACGCTGCCTGCCGTCCTGGGCTGAGTGCGCACGGCATGATCGACCGCGAGCTTCGAGCGCGCGTTCGCGCATCACTCGACCGCTTGGTCGACAAGGCCCCGGGCCGCTCAGTCGAGGTGCGCGTCCCTCCCTATGCGGCGGTGCAGGCGATCGCCGGCGCGACCCACCGGCGCGGCACTCCACCTGCGGTCGTCGAGATGGATGCAGACACCTGGTTCGCGCTGGCCGACGGCACCCTGCTGTGGGCCGACGCCCTGGCATCCGGCCGCGTCCGTGCGAGCGGCGAGCGCAGCGACCTCGGCCCCTACCTCCCCCTCTAGTGCGTTTCTCCCACCACGCGGGCGAAACGCACTAGCCTGCATGGATGGCCGACAGGGACGTGGCGATCCGCTTGCGGGGGCTCACGCGCCGGTTCGGTGACGTCACTGCCGTCGATGCCGTGGACCTCGATGTGCACGACGGCGAATTCCTCACCCTCCTGGGCCCGTCAGGATCAGGCAAGACGACGGTGCTGCGCATGATCGCCGGCTTCGAGCGGCCCGACGCTGGCACGATCGAGCTCGCCGGTGTCGACGTGACCAGCACGCCGCCCTTCGGGCGCGACGTGAACACCGTCTTCCAGGACTACGCGCTCTTCCCGCACATGACCGTGCAGCAGAACGTCGAATACGGCCTGCGGGTCAAGAAGGTTCCCAAGGACGAGCGACGGGCCCGAGCCGCCGAGGCCCTCGCCTCCGTCGAGCTCAGCGGGTTCGGCGATCGCCGCCCGTCGCAGATGTCCGGCGGGCAGCGCCAGAGGGTCGCGCTCGCCCGGGCACTGGTCAACCGGCCGCGGGTCCTGCTGCTCGACGAGCCACTCGGCGCCCTCGACCTGAAGCTGCGCGAGCAGATGCAAGTCGAGCTCAAGCAGATCCAGCGTCACGTGGGGATCACCTTCGTGTTCGTCACGCATGACCAGGACGAGGCACTGACGATGTCCGACCGGATCGCGGTCTTCAATGCCGGCCGGATCGCGCAGCTCGGGACGCCTACCGAGGTCTACGAGCATCCCTCGACGTCGTTCGTCGCGGGCTTCGTGGGCACGTCGAACCTCATCGCAGGCGAGCTGGCGCGCAGCATCCTGGGGCAGGACGGCACCTGGTCGATCCGCCCGGAGAAGGTCCGCGTCGTGCTCGCCGGGACTCCCGCGGGCGATGGCGAGCGCATGGTCGCGGGCATCGTGCGCGAGGTGGTCTACGTCGGAAGCACCACCCGGCTCGTAGTCGAGCTGCCCGGAGGCCAGGTGCTGATGGCCGTGCAGCAGAACTCCGACGGCCCGCATGATCTCGGGCACCTGCGCGGGCAGCCCGTGCACCTGTGCTGGAACTCCCAGCACGAGTACAAGGTCGATTGACGCATCCGTTCGCAACCGCGGACGGTCCACAGGGAAAGCACGACCCACGAAGGAAGAGGAGGGCGTAGATGCACACCAAGCGTCTGCTCGCATTCGCCGCAGCCGGCACGGCAGCGGCGCTGCTCGTCGCAGGGTGCGGCGGCGGCTCGTCATCATCGTCGAGTGGCGGGACGGCAGCCCCCGGCGGTGCGCCCTACGCGGGCCCTGTCGGCGATGGCGAAGGCCAGGTCAACATCCTCGCGTGGCCGGGCTACGTCGAGAACGGCTCGACCGATCCCGCGGTCGACTGGGTGACCGGCTTCGAGAAGGACACCGGCTGCAAGGTCAACGTGAAGACCTTCGGCACGTCGGACGAGGCCGTCAAGCTCATGCAGGAAGGCGGCTGGGACGTGGTCTCGGCCTCGGGCGATGCTTCGCTGCGGCTGATCTACGGCGGCAGCATCCAGCCCGTCAACACCGACCTCGTGCCGAACTACGCCGACATCTTCGACGGCCTGAAGATGCAGCCGTTCAACAGCGTCAATGGCGTGATGTACGGCATCCCGCACGGCCGCGGCGCGAACCTGGTCATGACCAACACGGACAAGGCCGGCGAGACCGACTCGTGGTCGGTGATGTTCGACCCCAACAGCCCGGCGAAGGGCGGTATCAGTCCCTACGACTCGCCCATCTACATCGCGGATGCAGCCGTGTACCTGATGTCTACCCAGCCTGACCTGGGCATCACGTACCCCTACGCCCTCGACCAGAAGCAGTTCGATGCGGCGATCGAGCTGCTCAAGCAGCAAAAGCCGATGGTGTCGGAGTACTGGTCCGACTACCTCAAGCAGATCGATGCGGTGAAGGCCGGCACGACGACGGCGGCCACGACCTGGCAGGTCATCGTGAACTCCCTCGATGCCGAGAAGGCGCCGGTGAAGGCCGTGAAGGCGAAGGAAGGCGCGACGGGCTGGTCCGACACGTGGATGATCGCGAAGGACTCGCCGAACATCAACTGCGCCTACAAGTGGGTCAACCACATCGCCTCGCCCGAGGCGAACGCTGCCGTGGCCGAGTGGTTCGGCGAGGCTCCCGCGAACAAGAAGTCGTGCGAGCTGACCTCGAACAAGGATCACTGCAATGTCTTCCACGCTGCCGAGGAGGACTACTGGAAGGACGTGTACTACTGGAACACGCCGACCGAGAAGTGCCTCGACGGGCGCACCGACGTCACCTGCGTCCCCTACTCCGAGTGGACGAAGGCCTGGTCGGAGCTGCGCTCCTAGCGCTGCTGCACGACGAGGAAGCACGTGACGACGACAGCACTCGAGCGTGACGCCAGGGGTGGCGGTGGCTTCGGCTACCGCCACCCCCAGGCGCGCCTGGCCGCACTCCTCGGTGCGCCGCTCGCGTGGCTCGTCGTCGTCTACCTCGGCTCGCTCGCCGCACTGCTCCTGACCGCTTTCTGGACGGTCGATGGCTTCACCGGCGCGGTGGTGCGCACCTTCACCCTCCAGAACTTCATCGACGTCTTCACCACCTCTGCCTACCTGCAGGTCATCGCGCGCACCATCGCGATCGCGCTGGCGGTCACGGTGCTGTGCATCGTCATTGCGCTGCCCCTCGCGTTCTTCATGGCGCGCGTGGCGCGGCCGCGCTGGCAGCCGCTGCTCGTGGCCATGATCCTCACGCCGCTGTGGGCGAGCTACCTGGTCAAGGTCTATGCCTGGCGCGCCATGCTCAATCCGGAGACGGGAGTCATCGCCTGGCTCCTGCATCCCTTCGGCCTCGGGGGCCCGGGCTACGGCGAGCTGGGCATCGTGATCACGCTGACCTACCTGTGGCTGCCGTACATGATCCTGCCGGTCTATGCCGGCTTCTCGCGCCTGCCGAATTCGATGCTCGACGCATCGGCCGACCTCGGTGCGCGGTCATGGCGAACCTTCCGCAGCGTGATCGTGCCGATCATCTTCCCGTCGATCGTCGCCGGCTCGATCTTCACCTTCTCCCTGAGCCTGGGCGACTACATCACCGCCCAGATCGTCGGCGGCAAGACCCAGATGCTCGGCAACGTGGTGCAGCAGAACTACGTGACGAACCTGCCTTTCGCGGCGGCCTTCGCCACGGTGCCGGTGATCATCGTCCTCATCTACCTGGCCGCCGTGCGCCGCACCGGTGCCCTCGAGAACGTGTAGCGGCATGTCCATTTCCCGGGGTACCCGCATCGCCTTGACGGTCTTCGCCGTCATCGCCTTCGCCTTCGTCTACGTGCCCTTGATCGTCATCGTGATCAACTCGTTCAACGCGGGCACCTCGCTGTCGTGGCCGCCGAGTGGCTTCTCCACCCAGTGGTGGGCAAAGGCCATCGACAGCGAAGGCGTGCGCAGCGCGCTCCTGACGAGCGTTGAGCTCGCACTCATCGCATCGGCAATCGCGCTCATCCTGGGGACGCTCGCGGCGCTGGCCCTGGCGCGCTTCCGGTTCTTCGGCCAGGACGCGATCTCGTTGCTGATCATCCTGCCCATCGCGCTGCCCGGCATCGTCACGGGCATCGCGCTCAACAACGTGTTCACGTCGTATCTCGGCGGCCTCACGTTCGTCACGCTGATCGTCGGACACGCGACCTTCTGCATCGTCGTGGTCTACAACAACGCGCTCGCACGCCTGCGCCGGCTCGGCGTGAACATGGAGGACGCCTCGGCCGACCTGGGCGCCGGTGCCTGGACGACGTTCCGGCTGGTCACCTTCCCGCTCATGCGCTCCGCGCTGGTCGCCGGTGCAGTGCTGGCCTTCGGCCTGTCGTTCGACGAGATCATCGTGACCACGTTCACGGCCGGCCCGGGCATCACGACCCTGCCCATCTGGATCTACCAGAACCTCTTCCGCCCGCAGCAGGCCCCCATCGTCAACGTGGTCGCCGCGGCCCTCGTGCTGGTCAGCATCGTGCCCGTCTACATCGCCCAGCGGCTGTCGAGCGACGACGAGCGCGGTGCCGGGCTGATCTAGCCGGACCGGTAGCCTGTGCCTGTGGCGCGAGGCGATGGGCGGCTGACCCATGAACTCCTTCCGGGCGAGCGTGGGCCGCAGGATGCCTGCGGCGTGTTCGGCGTCTGGGCCCCGGGCGAAGAGGTCGCGAAGCTGACCTACTTCGGCCTGTATGCGCTCCAGCACCGAGGCCAGGAGTCGGCCGGCATCGCCGTCAGCGACGGCAGCCACATCGTGGTCTACAAGGACATGGGCCTGGTGTCGCAGGTCTTCAACGAGTCGAGCCTGGAATCCCTCCACGGCCACCTGTCGATCGGCCACACCCGCTACTCGACGACCGGCTCGAGTGTCTGGGAGAACGCCCAGCCGACCTTCCGGGCCACCTCGACCGGCCACCTTGCCCTCGCGCACAACGGCAACATCACCAACACCCACGAGCTCAAGGCCCGGCTGGCCGAGCTCGAGGCCGACTCCGGCGAGCTTCCGCTCCATGCGGTTTCCGGCGCGACCAGCGACACCGACGTCCTCGCCGCGCTGATCGCCGCCCATCCCGACCTCAGCGTCGAGGCCGCTGCCATGCGCGAGCTCCCGATAGTCCGCGGTGCGTTCTCCCTCGTCTTCATGGACGACGACGCGCTGTACGGCGCACGTGATCCGCAGGGCATCCGCCCGCTCGTGCTGGGCCGCCTCGAGCGCGGCTGGGTGCTGGCCAGCGAGACCGCAGCCCTCGACATCGTGGGTGCGTCCTTCGTGCGCGAGGTCGAGCCAGGCGAACTCATCGTCATCGACAGCCAGGGCCTGCGCTCCGCGCACTTCGCGGCCGCGGAGCCCAAGGGCTGCCTGTTCGAGTACGTCTACCTCGCGCGGCCCGACACGACCATCGCCGGCCGAAGCGTGCAGGCCGCGCGCGTCGAGATCGGCAAGCGGCTCGCGCGCGAGCATGCCGTCGAGGCCGACCTGGTCATCCCGGTGCCCGAATCCGGCCGCTACGCGGCGATCGGCTACGCGCAGGAGTCCGGAATCCCCTTCGCCGAGGGATTGGTGAAGAACTCGTACGTGGGCCGCACCTTCATCCAGCCCTCGCAGACCATCCGGCAGCTCGGCATCCGACTGAAGCTGAACCCGCTGCGCGAGGTGATCTCCGGCCAGCGCCTGGTGGTGGTCGATGATTCGATCGTCCGCGGAAATACCCAGCGCGCTCTGGTGCGCATGCTGCGCGAGGCCGGTGCACGTGAGGTCCACGTGCGCATCTCCAGCCCGCCGGTGAAGTGGCCCTGCTTCTACGGAATCGATTTCGCCAGCCGCGCCGAGCTCATTGCCAACGGCCTGACTGCCGACGAGATCTGCACCTCCATCGGCGCGGACTCCCTGGGCTACGTCTCGCTCGACGAGCTGATCGAGTCGACCACTATCCCCAAGGACAAGCTGTGCCGGGCCTGCTTCGACGGCATCTACCCGGTCGAGCTCCCGCAGGACGATCTCCTCGGCAAGCACGTCCTCGAGGGCATTGAGCGCCGCGTGGTCGACAGCGTCGACAAGGAGTCGGCATCCGATATCGACGGAGTGGCGACGCTCATGGGCGGCGGCGCCTCCGACGCCCTGGACCGCCCATGAGCCAGCAGCCGGCGACCTACGCTGCCGCGGGTGTCGACGTCGAGGCAGGCGAGCGCGCCGTCGCTCTGATGCGTGCATCGGTGTCGGCAACCATGCGCCCGGAGGTCGTAGG
>CAYFLP010000095.1:0-1571 GCA_964344045.1 uncultured Bifidobacteriaceae bacterium | reverse complement strand
GTCGACGACCATGGCGACAAGGTCGATGCCGATCGTGTGGTGGACGTCCATCGCGCGGGCGACGGCGATCTTGGTGCCGACGCCGTCGGTCGAGGTCGCGAGCAGCGGGCGCTTCATGCCAGCAGCCGCGCTGATGCGTGCATCGGTGGCGGCAACCATGCGCCCGGAGGTCGTAGGGGACTTCGGCGGCTTCGCTGGCCTGTTCGACATCAGCGTGGCTGCTGGCATGAAGCGCCCGCTGCTCGCGACCTCGACCGACGGCGTCGGCACCAAGATCGCCGTCGCCCGCGCGATGGATGTCCACCACACGATCGGCATCGACCTCGTCGCCATGGTCGTCGACGACCTCGTCGTCTGCGGTGCGGAGCCGCTGTTCATGACCGACTACATCGCTGTCGGAAGCGTTGTCCCCGAGCGCATCGCCGCGATCGTGTCGGGCATCGCCGAGGGCTGCCGGCAGGCGGGCTGCTCGCTCGTGGGCGGCGAGACTGCCGAGCATCCCGGGCTGATGGCCCCGGACGAGTACGACGTGGCAGGCGCCGGCACGGGCATCGTCGACGCCGAGCGGCTCCTGGGGCCCGACCGCGTGCGCGTGGGCGACGTGGTCATCGCGATGGCGTCGTCGGGCCTGCACTCCAATGGCTACTCGCTGGCCCGGTACGTCCTGCTCGGCGAAGGCGGCCCTGGCCTCGGCGCGACCATCCCCGAGCTGGGCCGCACAGTGGGCGAGGAGCTCCTCGAGCCGACGCGCATCTACTCGCTGGACTGCCTGGCCCTGGCCCGCGCCGTCGAGGTGCATGCGATGAGCCATGTCACCGGCGGCGGGCTGGCCGCGAACCTGGCACGGGTGCTGCCCGTCGACGTCGCGGTCGACATCGACCGGTCGTCCTGGGCTCCGCAGCCGGTCTTCACGCTCATCGGCTCGCTCGGGAACGTCCCGGCCGCCGATCTCGAGCGCACCTTCAACATGGGCATCGGCATGATCGCGGTGGTCGCGCAGGAAGCCGCCGGTGCCGCGCTGGATGTCCTGGCCGAGCGAGGCCTGACGGCCTGGGTCTGCGGTGAGGTGCGCGAGCGCCGGGCCCAGGAGACCGGCGACAGCGAGGCCAAGGGCGGCGAAGGCGGGGCGGTCACCCTCGTGGGCGACTACGCGTAGGCCGGTCTACTTGGCGTCGTCGGCGTTCTCGTCGGCGTCTTCGTCGTAGTACTTGGCGTACGGATCGTCCGCGTACGGATCCTCGACGGCCTCGTAGGTAGCGTCGAGTTCTTCGCCGACGTGGTCAGACGACCCCGCCAGCTCTGCCTGCAGTCGGTCGAAGTCAGTCTGCGGACCCCCGTACTTCAACGCACGAGCGACCTTCGTCTGCTTGGCCTTGGCTCGGCCGCGCCCCATGGCTCGACCCCCTCATCCGAGGCTGGTACCTCGGCTCACAGTGGATACCGGACGACATTTGCGACGCGGACGAGGCTGCCCCGGCACCTGGGAGGACCCCAGGATCTGGTGCGAGCCGCCGTCGGCGCGTCGGCAGATGCACAGACTACCTGTTCGGGGGGGCACCGGAGGCGAGGAG
>CAYFLP010000094.1:0-9034 GCA_964344045.1 uncultured Bifidobacteriaceae bacterium | reverse complement strand
GACACGCGCCGGTGGGAGCCGCTCGACCCGCCCGTCGAGAAGCAGCTGCTTCTCGGCTGGAGCGCTATCGCGCCGCTCATCATCGCCGAGGTCGACAAGAAGGTCGCTCCCGGTTCGTCACTGCACGTGCTCATCGATCCGAGCCTGCATGACATCGAGCAGGTTCGTGCCGAGGCCGTGGCAGCGAACCAGTCCGTCGTCATCGAGGAAGGCGAGCCGACGCGCAAGGCCGATGTCGCACGGGCCCTGGAAGGCGGCCCGTTCGACCACATCATGATCCTGTGCGAGCGCGAGCACTTCGATGCCCACGAGGCCGATGCCCGAACGCTGCTCGGGCTCATGCTCGTGCGCGGCCAGATCGCCGACACCCCGCATGCCGAGACGATCGTGGCCGAAGTGCTCGACCCCAGCGACGTCGAGCTCGGCGGCACCGACGCCAGCAGCGACTTCATCGTCAGCCAGCGGCTCATCAGCTTGCTCATGGCCCAGCTGAGCCAGAATCCGCACCTGCAGCACGTGTTCTCCGACCTGCTGGACTCGGACGGCATCGTGCTCGGCCTTCACCCGGTCAGCCGCTACGTCGACGGCCCCACCACCACGTTCGACGACATCATCGCCGCGTGCCGCGAGTGGGGCGTCGTGGCCATGGGCTACCGGGCCGAGCAGCCCGACGGCGCCATGCACGTCAAGCTCAACCCGGCAAAGGGCGCGGCCATCACCGTCGGGCCGAACGACTCGATCGTGGTGCTCTGCACGAACCAGGCTGCCTAGCAGCGCGGCAGGGCTAGCAGTCCAGGCGCGTCCCGCGGAACAGCGACAGCTGCTGGTCCATGCTGGAGTCGTAGAACTGCAGGCGGAAGCCGTTCTGCGGCCACTTGCGCCCGACGTAGGCGCAGCCGTACGACCCCTGCGCCGGAATGGTCAGGTGGTATCCCACCGTCCATCCGGAATCCGTGCGGTCCGCCGGCGTGAGCCGCTCGTAGTCGCACTTGGAGTACTTCCCGGTGAGCGACCAGTAGACGCAGATGCGGTAGCTGTCGAGGACGTGGCGGGTATCGACCACGTAGAAGCGGAAGGGCTTCGACTGGGTCGTGTGGCTGGCGGACACGTGCGTGCGCTCCGGGCCGGTTGATCCGCCTTCGATGCCGGTGCAGAGCACCGAGTAGTCCCATGACCCATGCGCGAGTTCGACGCCTGCATCGTTCTTGACCTGGATGACCGCGGAGAAGTCAGCCTTGGGCTCCCACGCAGCCGTGAGGCACTGCTCGCGCGTGATGCCGTCGAAGCCGATGGGATAGGAGACCGTCCAGTGCCCGGGGTCTCCGACGATGTCCCACCTCGTGTACTCGTCTTCGAAGTCCGAGTCGAACGCGGTGTCGTAGGCGTCATAGGGATCGGTCTCGGGCACCTGGCCGTCGAAACGCTCGTACCTGCATCCCGTTCTCTTCGAGTCGCCCAGTGTGCGGCAGATGGTCGCGCCCGTGGCCGTCCGGCTTGGATCGTCGATGACGAAGGTGGCCAGGATGCGGCCCGTCGGCTCATCGGTGCCCGTGACGACCCTGGACGGGCCGGAGGACGTAACCGTGACTGGCGCGTCTGCGAAGGCGGGCGGCTGGCCCAGCGCCAGTGCGCCTGCAGTCAACGCAAGCGCAATGAGTGCAGGTCCCCAAGCCCGGGTCCGGAGGCGACGGGCCTTCACGGGGCGATCGCGAGCTGCGGCTTCCGCTCGCTCACCAGGCTGCGATTCCAGCGGCTCTCGAAGGGCACGGAGCGGAAGAACATCACGGGGATGCCGAGCAGGAATCCGCCCACGAACGGGATCAGCGCGAACCAGTACCAGGCACCTGACCGGTCGGTGTCATGAAGGCGCCTGATGACCAGGGACAGGTTGGGAAGGAAGGTGGCGAGGAACCAGCCGATCGACAGCAGGCCCATGCCGAAGAGCAGGTCCAGGCCCATGCATCCAAGGGCCACGAGGAAGGTGAAGAGCACAATCCACCAGTACTCCGCCCGCGTGGACCGCGCGTTCCACACTACGTATCCGCGCCAGTAGGCGGAGATCGCCTCGCCGAAGCCCACCGAGGGAGCCTGGTAGGGAACCTGCCGCCTGGCAAGGGCGAGTGCCTGGCCGGCATTCATCATGACCGCCGGCACGGCCACAGGTGCGACCACAGGCGCAGGGGCAACCGGATAGGCCATCACGGCGGGAGCAGGCACCGCAACCGGCGGTGGCGCGGTGACAGTCACTTCCGTGACGCTCGCCGAGGCGAGCACCACGCCGCATCCGCTGCAGTACGAACTGCCTGGCACATTGACCACACGGCAGCTCACGCATACGACGGTCAGGTTCGCCCCGCAGGCGTTGCAGAAGTTGCCGGTTGCGGTCTGGGCACCGCACGAAGCGCAGGTCACGTGTTCCCCCCTGGTGATATCGATGGCCCATTCTTGCGTGGACGGCCCCCGACTCCTACTGGTAGGTCTCGCACGCCTCCCCGTCGCCGTCACGGTCGAGGGCATAGGGGTCATCGCCCGTGACCTCGACGGGCGTGCGGATGTCCGGGCAGTTCAGGTCGTCGACCACGGGCAGGCAGGGCGAGTAGCCAGGAGCGCAGTCTGCCGCTGGGGTGCTGCCCACGACCGGCACGGCAGGCGCGGCCGGCACCGTCTCGTGCCTGGCCCACAGCCATCCGCCGGCGGCCAGGGCAACGCCTGCGACAGCGGCGATGACGAAGGCGAACCGCTTGCGCGGCACTGGCCTGCGGGACTCGTCGACCACGCCGCGATCGGCGCGCAGCAGCAAGGTGACGACATCGTCGACCCAGCCGGGCGAAGGCAGCGGGTCGGGATTGAGGGTCGACTCGAGCGGCGCCCGGACCATGGCGCGCATGCGACCGAGGTCATTGGCACCGATCATGCGCTCACGGGAGCCCTCAGGCCCCATGTCGCCGGTAACGTCGGTGGCCGGCAACGCGACGAACCACTCGCAGCGAAGCAGCGGCCGGCCCCATTCGGGCTGGCGGTCGAGATACCGACGCAGCGCATGCTTGGCCCGCCTGGCCTGCTCGACCGGGTGGATGCGCCTGGTGTACTTCTTGTTGGCGGTGGTCCACTGCCCGTCGGCATAGCGGACGTCGCCGCCCTTGACCTCGATCACCGCTGCCCCGCAGTCGGGGAACAGCACGATGAAGTCGGCCTCGACATCGCCGTCTCGCGCATCGGTCAGCCTGATTGCCGACATGAGCACTTCGCCGGGCAGCAGTTGGCGGACCAGGGCATCGCGCACCTGACGTTCACTCTGCGTGCCGTCAGAGCCGGGAAAAGGCGGCTCGACTTCTTTCGCGTTCACTGTTCTCCCCCGTGCATGTGCGAACAGTTCGACGCTAGCACGCGCGGCTGACAACTAGAGGCGTCGATTGCGCGACCTGCCAAGAGGGGACACGGCCATCACGGCGTTGCTCGGATGTCGCGCAACAGCGGTTTCCAGCGATGGACAGGGGCGAGGACGCGACCCACGGGGGTGGGGCCACGCCCTCGCCAGGTTGAGCGTACATGGGCACCAGGCCTACCCCATCGCACTGAGGACTTCCCGCGTCAGCACCGGCCCCTGCGACGCATGCAAGACTCCAACCATGTCCAGGGTCTCGAGCACGCGACCCAGCACTCGCCTGACGCGCAGCCAATGGATGCGCGTCGCCGTTGCCTGCGCCTGTGCCTGTGCCGTTGCCCTTGCCATGGCGACCACCGCTGCCAGCGCCTCCATCGCAAGTCCCGCAGCCAGCACGAGAGCTCACGGCTGCAAGGTGCATCCGCACAGGCCGAAATGCCGCCCCAAGGCGCCTGCGCAGGCCGGTCCGCCTGCGCTACCCGTCGACTGGCGTACGACCATGCTCACCAGCGTCAACGAGCAGCGGGCACAGGCAAGCGCAGGCGCGCTCTCCGCCTGTCCGCGGCTGGATCTCGAGGCGCAGGCATATGCCGAGACGATGGCTGCCACCAGCCACTTCGACCACACCGGCCCGGACGGCCGATCGCCCTTCGACCGCATGGCCGATGCCGGGTACGACTATTCCTATGCCGCCGAGAACATCGCGGCGGGCCAGGACTCCGTGAAGGAGGTCATGGCCGGCTGGATCGACTCCCCCGGCCACTACTCCAACATCGTCAATCCTCATCTCACCGATGTCGGCTTCGGCTACGCCCGTCGGGCTGGGTCCGAGTACGGCACCTACTGGGTGCAGGCATTCGGGTCCGGAGGCAGGTGCTGAGCACGAGGACCCGCACGCCTCTGGGCATGCCTGGTGCCTAGAGTGGCCTGACCAGCCGAGACCTTCAGGAGGGCGATGAGCGATCGGGCCGAGAAGGCAGGCAACGTCGTCGGCTACGTGCTCGGCATACCCCTCGCACTCGTCCTGGGCATCTGGACGATCTGGATCACGATCACGGCCTTCATTGGTGGGCAGGCACCATTCTTCTTCGCGTTCACGGGCTTCAGCCTTATCCGCGGACTCTTCTGGCTCTTCATAGTCGACCCGATCGTCGTGACGCTCGCCTACTGGGCCTTCGTTCTGATCATGCTCCCCGTGACCGCACTCGTGGCCGCCCTCGCGAGTGCGACGGAGGGCAAGGCACGGGATGCGGAGGGGGAAGACCAGTGACGGGCGCACTCACCCTGCACAGTCCGGTCGTCTTCTTCACTGGTGCCGGGATATCCGTGGGAGCCGGGCTTCCCACCTATCGAGGATCCGCGGGCCTGTATACGAGCACGGCACTCGAACCGCCCACGGCACACGATGTGACGCCTGAAAGATTGCCCGCGCTCTGGCAGCGCTTCAAGCCTCGGATCATGAGCCCGGTGGAGCTCGCTCCGTCGAGTGCCCACCGTGCGATTGCCGCGCTCGAGCGAGGCGGCGCTGCCGTCAGTGTTGTCACGCAGAACGTCGATGGCCTCCATACCCAGGCCGGAAGCACGGCCGTTATGGAACTGCACGGATCCCTAAGGAACGTGCGCTGCATGGCCGCGAACCACAGGTCCACCTTTGCCGCGACCAACTGGGACGGCAATGACTGCCCGAAGTGCCCTGCGTGCCAGGCGCCCGTGCGCCCCGATGTGGTCCTCTTCGGCGAGGCACTGGATCCGCACACGTGGGCAGAGGCTGAGGCATCGATCAGGCAGGCAGCGACCATCGTTGCCGTGGGCACCTCGGGTCTCGTGCGCCCTGCGGTGGGCCTCATCAGGGATGCCGTGAATCCGGGTGCGATCCGAATCTGGGTCAATCCCGAGACACCGCCGCCGTCAGCCAGCTGGGAATGGGTGCAGGTAGACGCGGACGACGCAGCGGGCCTCCTTGTCGCGCCGACACCCCACTCCCGACAGACTGGGCATCATGCACTCGACGGCGATCGTGCCTGAATGGCCCACAGGGGTGACTGGGGCATGAGCAGCACCGGATCCACGCCGAGTGCGAGCCGTCGGGCTGCCGTGGTGGTCGTCGCCTTCCTGGCACTGTCGGTCACGCTCATCGCGGAAGCGACATCGGAGTACATGCTGGCTCCGATTCAGTCCGACATGGGCCTGTCGGTCGACGAGACCAATCGCCTGGCCTTGATGCCCGATACCGCTGGCCTGATCGCCGTGTTCCTGGCCGGAGCGCTTGCGGTGCGCCTGGGCAGGCGGACTGTGCTGTCGCTGGGCGCCCTGAGCTTCGCAGCGGGCTCGATCATCGTCGCACTCGCCCCAGGCGTGCAGGTCCTGATCGCTGGCCGCATCCTCTGCGGCCTCGGCGGCGTGATCCTCAGCGTGATGGGCCTGTCGCTCATCAACGTCACCTTCACCGAGCCAGCGCAGCGCGCACGTGCCTTCGGCATGCTTGGCGCCGTCACGCCCATCGTCTTCATCGTCTCGCCGACAGTGAGCGCGCTCATCTGCGATTCCGTGGGCTGGCGCCTGGTGCCGGCCGTCTGGTTCGCAGTCGCGCTCGTCACGCTCGGACTCGCACTCTTTGCAGTTCCGAGATTCGGCACGCGCCCTGCGGGCGGCGAGATGTTCACTCCGCTCCTCGCAGGGCTGATGCTGACGGCGGTCTGCACGGCTGCTTCGACAGCGGTCGACGGGGGCTGGCTGCCCGTGGTCGCACTTGCCGTGGCGGTCATATGCGCGGTCTCGCTAGTGATGCTTCTGCGGCGACCGGCAGCAGCCTCGCTCGACCTGAGGAGCCTGAAGGCACCCGGCGCGCTGCTTGCGCTCGGCGCGGTGTTCATGGCACTGACTGTCAACATCTCGTTCTACGTGAACCTGTACGTGCAGTACCGGTACTCCCTGCCCCTTGCTTCCGTGGCACTTCTGCTCGCCTTGCCCGAGATCGCGGGGATCCTCGGCAGCATCCTGTTCGGCCAGGTCGCCACCAGGGTCGGCGCCAACCGGGCCGCGACGATTGCACTCGCCCTTGCAGCGGTACTACCCGTGACCTTGTTCTTCGTCTCGCCGACCGCGCCCGTCTGGCTCGTCGTGCTCTTCGCGTCGCTGATCGGCATTCCCATCGCTGGTGCCGTCGGACCGCTCGCCGAGAACTTCCTCAACCTTGCCCCGAGCGACGGCTCGGACGGCGCTTCGGCGATCCAGGACGCCGTGACGAATGTCGGCTTCGTGCTCGGGGGCCTAGCAGTGGGGTTCTTGGTGTTCTCGGGCTTCCAGAGATCGATGACGGAGCAGCTCATCGGACACGGAGTGGCACCGGACCGCGCATCGCAGATCGCCACGCAGATCCGTGACGGCGCCGTCGTCGCCGAGTTGGTTGACAGGGCGCCGCCCAACGAGTCGATGCTCGACGAGGCCTTGCTGGTCGAGGGAAGCGGCCTGAACATCGCCCAGGTGCAGACGCTGCGCCTGGGTGCCGGGCTGCTCATGGGCGCCGAGGCCCTGGCCGCGGGCCTCCTGGTGCTCAGCCGGCGCAGGCAGTCACAGGGCGCCGGGGGCCGGGGCCCACGTTCTCTCGCTCAGGCTCGGGTCGGCTGAAGGCGCCTGCCCCGGCTGGCCTACTAGCGGATGGGATTGCCCCCGCCGGCACCGCCATTGCCGCCATTGCTGCCGACTCCGCCATTGCCGCCGTTGCCGGTGGCTCCGATCAAGGGAATCAGCCCACCGCTCACCTCATCCAGGTTCGCTGCCGAGAGCTCGTCCTCGGTGGCGTCGTCGGGCGCCGGAGTGGTCTCATCGCTGGTCATGCTGGCTCCTTGCTGTTGCCTTGGGTGATGACAAGTGCTGCTGCGGATCGTGGACGTGTAATGGAGGGCTAGACAACGCTGCCTGCCGACCCCTCACTTCCGAAACCGAGGATGATGACACCACCGTTGCCGCCGCCTCCCACCTGGGACAGATCGTCAACCTCGAGCTCGTCGTCCTCGCCCTGTGATGCCTGGGACTGCGGCTCTGCTCGTTCGGTATCCATGGTCACCCTCCTACCTCGAGTGAACTAGAGAGTACGCCGACTTGCCAGCCAGGTCTGGAATTCGGCCTCTTGCTGGGTGCGCCACAGCTGGACGCCCTCGGCCAGCTGCACCGGGCTCATTGCCCGCATGTCGGGATAGGCAGCCAGTTCGGCCAGCAGGATGCGACCGGCCATCACGGCGTCAGGCTCCGCGCCATGCCAGTCGTCGTCGTTGAAGTCGAGCCCGTACCTCTCAGCCGTGGGGGCCAGCCGGCGCTGGTTCGATCCGCGCACGTACTTGTTGAAGTGCTTGTCGACGATCATCGGGCAGATCGCGATCTCGTTGCGCAGCGGCGCCGCGCCGATGCGAGCCAGGTTGCCGGCCAGCATGCCGAGGTCGAAGGCCGAGTTGAACGCCACCACTGGCAAGCCGCAATCGAGTGTGTCGCGAAGCTCGACAAGGGCGGCGGCCTGGTCCACTCCGTCGCGCTGGCACATGTCATCGGTGATGCCGTGCACGGCGGTGCTCGCCTGCGGGATGGGGATGTCGACCTTGATGAGCCATGACCGCACGTCGACCGGCTCGCCGTTGACGAAGGCGATCGCGGCGGCAGTGACTATTCGGTCGGTGGCTGCATCGATGCCGGTGGTCTCCGTGTCGAAGGCGATGAAGCCGGGATCCAGCCACCACGTCTGAGCCGTCATGCACTCATAGTGCCATTGGGCTGCGACCCTGGACCGGGCTGACTAGTTTCGTTGCCAGACGCCCAATGGGCGACCCTTTGGCCCTGGAGGTGCATGGTGGTTGACCGGTCTCGGATCGATGCGCAGTCAGTGGAGCCACTGGACGCGCTGCTGGCGGCCATACCCGGCGGCTTCAACTCGATCGTCGACATCGTCGATAGGCGGGCGACGCTGTCGGCCCTCTTGCGAGCCGCACTGGACGCGGCCGAGCCCAATCCGCGCATAGCGATAAGCGACGTGCACTTCGATGGGCCGGGCGGTGAGGTCGCGGCGCGGGTCTACCGGCCCGTGGATGCGACTGGCCCCTTGCCTGGCCTCATCTACATCCACGGCGGCGGCATGGTGATGGGCGATCTCGACGCCGAGCACCTCACGCCGATCATGTTCAGCGACGAGCTCGGCATCGTCGTCGTGTCGCTCGACTACCGCAAGGCGCCCGAGTACCCCTACCCCGCCGGCCCGGAGGACTGCTACGCGGGGACGCAATGGGTATTCGAGCATGCCGGCGAACTGGGCATGGATCCCACGAACATCGGCATCTACGGCGGAAGCGCCGGTGGGGGCCTGGTGATGGCCGTTGCCTTGATGTCCCGCGACAGGGGCGGCCCGCGACTGGCCTACATGATGCCGATCTACCCGATGCTCGACGACCGCAATTGCACGGCCTCGGCCCTCGAGATCACTGACGTCGGCATGTGGGACCTGGGCGCGAGCATGGAGGCTTGGGCCTGGTACCTCGACGGCCAGGAAGCGGATTCGTATGCGGCGCCTGCACGGGCGGATGACCTCAGCGGCCTCCCGCCTGCCTACATGGACGTGGGCGAACTCGACATGTTCCGCGACGAGGACGTCGACATGGCCCTGCG
>CAYFLP010000093.1:0-9074 GCA_964344045.1 uncultured Bifidobacteriaceae bacterium | reverse complement strand
TGATGATGAAGCGCTTCATCTTCGGGTTCCAGCGACGGGTCTGGTGCCCGAAGTGGACGCCGCTCTCGAGCAGCTGGCGCATGGTGACGACTGCCACGGTGCACTCCATTCGTGCGCCCCTGAGGGCGCGTTCGGTTGACGGCAGGCCGGTTGGACTGCCCCTGACGGCCCCACAGCCGTGACCGCCGGAGCGGACCGAGTGGCTGTGCCTTCGGGAGTGCGGGACTCCAGGAGGGCTGGGCCATGCGAATTTCCGACTTCCCCGGGGGGCGATCGGATAGGGGGAGTCTACGGGACGCACGACCGTGCCCTGACCACCCCCTTCCGGGGCGGCCAGGGCACGGGCTGGACGGGCCAGTGCGAAGTGCTACCGATCACCCAGCGGGTGCGACTGTCGGGCTGGGCGTGGGGGCCGGAGCCGCGGGCGCAGAACCGCAGGAACCGTCGTGCCTGCCTTGATGGGAGTCGGCCGGCCTGCTCGACTGATGGTCCGCTGCCACCGGACGCGCCGGAGCGCTGGCGCGGGGGGCAGGTGCCGGGGCGGTTCGTCCCCTGTCATGGGCCTGTGCCGGGCCCGCCACGGCGAGCGTGAGCCCGCCGATGAGGGCCGTGAGTGCGATGGCTGTCGCGGAACGGCGGGTCAGCCGCCGGGTCCTGTGTGCGTTCACTGTGTGCCTCCTCCAGGCTGATGGGTGCATGGTATGCACGCCGCGGCGGAACATGCCCGTGTGCGACGGTTACGAAACCGCTAGAAGGGCATCAGTTCGACAACGGCTGGCCTGCTGTCCACAGCCCGGGCACGTGGCGCCGCCGCGCCCACAGCCACTCGTCCGTCGCTCGCTCCCGGGCAGGTGCGCTCGCAGACTCGGGCCATGCTCACGGCCACGTTCCTAGCCCTGCTCCTCATCGCCCCCCAGGGCTCCTCCTCGGCACTGCCTCCCGGAGCAGTGCTCATCCGGGATTTCGCTCCCCCGTCGTCGCCCTATGGCTCCGGGCACCGAGGGATCGACATCGCCGCCGAGCCCGGGGAGTCGGTCATCTCGTGGTCAGACGGAACGATCGCCTACGCGGGCACCATCGCCGGCAAGCCGGTCGTCACCGTGCGCACCAGCTCCGATGCCGGCATGGGCACCGCCACCATGCGGTACACCTACGAGCCGGCCATCGCCGGGCTGGCAATGGGCACGGCCGTGCACGCCGGCCAGGCGATCGCGACCGTTGCTGCCCGCGGCGGCCACTGCGGCGGAAACGGCTGCCTGCACGTGGGTTTGCGCACGAGTGCCGGATACCTCGACCCGCGGCTCGGCAGCGGCGTGGCTGCCCATGCCGTCCTCAGGCCCTGGGATGCGCCTGCGCATACGTTGCCCTGAGCCGCTCGACCGAGATGTGCGTGTAGCGCTGGGTGGTCTCCAGGCTGGCATGGCCGAGCAGTTCCTGCACCGACCTCAAGTCGGCTCCGCCTTCGAGCACATGGGTGGCTGCCGAGTGGCGCAGCCCGTGGGGCGCGACCTCCGGGCCGCCGGCCAGCCTCGTCAGCCGGTGCACCTGTCGTCGCACCATGCGCGGATCCACCCGCCCGCCCCGCGCGCCGACGAACAGTGCCGTCTCGCCGGCCTGTGCGAGCTCGGGTCGCAGGCGCAGCCAGTCCGCCAGCGCCCTCGCAGCGGGCACGCCGAACGGCACGACGCGATCCTTGCCGCCCTTGCCATGGACGAGCAGGGTGCGCCTGTCGAGGTCGACGTCGCCCAGGTCGGCACCGCACAGCTCGCTCACGCGGGCACCCGTCGCATACAAGACCTCCAGCAGTGCGAGATCGCGTGCACCCAGGGCCGAGCCGTCGTCGGCAGCGATAGCGGCGGTCTCCATCACCGCACCGGCTTCTTGCGCATCGAGCACGACGGGCAGCGTGCGTGCCACGCGGGGCGAGGCCAGCCTGGCCCCTGCATCCGTCGTTGCAAGCCCGCGCCGGGCGCACCAGGCAGTGAACGCCCGGGCGGCAGCCGACCGACGCGCGATCGTCGCACGGGCCAGGCCCCGGGCATCTTGCTCCGCGAGCCACGCGCGCAGCACGTGCAGGCTCAGGCCGCCTGGCGTGTCGACTCCTTCCCGAGCGGCGAAGGCGCACAGGTCATGCAGGTCGCTCTCGTAGGCGCGCACCGTGTGCGGACTGCGGCCGCGCTCGACCGCCAGCGACTCGCAGAATGCGGCAACCGCCCATGCGAGGCCGTTCGGGGCTTCGGCATCGGGCGTCACGCAGTCATGGTCGCATCACGCAGCGCACCCGGCGGGCGTGGCACGCCAGCCCGCATCGCCACGTTCGGCCCAGCCTCCTGCTTGCAGCAGGCCGAGCGCTGACAGCACGTCGACATGGCCCAGGCCGCACGCCGCCATCACCTGCTCCACGTCGCGGCCCCCACGACGTGGCAGGGCGTCGAGCACTCGCAGTTCACGCTCGCCAAGGTCATCGCGAGCCGTGCGGGCGGTCGGGGCAGATGGGCAGCGCGCCGGCTGCACGGCATCGAGCACCCCCGTCCAGTCCAGGGCAATGCGCGCGTCACCGTCGTGGATCATGCGATGGCAGCCAGCCGAGGCCGCAGATGTCACCGGCCCCGGCACGGCCAGGACCTCGCGCCCGAGGTCGCCTGCGGCACGGGCGGTGGCCGACGTGCCCGAGCGGGCAGCGGCCTCCACCACCACGGTTGCCCGCGTCAGTGCGGCGATCACCCGATTGCGTGCCAGGAACCTCTGTCGTCGTGCACTCTCCCCGGGCGGGACTTCGGAGACGATCAGCCCACTGTCGAGGATGCGGGCGAGCAGGGCCTCATGGGCGCGCGGGTAGGCGACATCCACCCCGCTGGCGAGCACAGCGACCGTTACCCCGTCTGCTTCGAGGGCTCCCCTATGCGCGGCCGCATCGATGCCGAAAGCGCAGCCGCTGACGATGGTCCAGCCTTCGCTAGCCAGCTGAGCGGCCCAGGCTCGCGCGACACCCTCGCCATAGGGAGTCGCCGCGCGCGCTCCCACCAAGGCGATCGAGCGCAACGCGAGGAGCCTGAGCGAGCCCGCGCCGGCCACCCACAGTGCGCATGGCTGGCGATCTCCGAGGTCTGCGAGCTGCGTCGGCCATTCGGCGTCGACCCTCGTGATGATGCGGGCCCCGACCCGGCTGGCGGCGGACGCGGCATCGTCAGGTGCATCGCGCAAGCGGGCCCGCAGACCCTCGAGTGGGCTGCGTCGCCCGTTCTGCCCCTGAGCATCGCCATGGTCAAGACGGGCAAGAGCCTCGATGGGACCGAACCGCGACAGCCAGGCACCCGTTGCGGCATCGCCGGGCTCGACGGCGTGTGCCAGGCGAATCCATGCCTCGCGCTCGTCTGGCCCGCTCACCTGCTCTCCCACGACGTGCGCAGGGCCATCGCCACGGCGACGTCGTCGCGTCCGGGCCGGTCGGCACCGCGCAAGTCGGCAAGGGTCCAGGCCATGCGCAGGATGCGGTCCGGGCCCCGCAGCCCCGACTGGTCGCGCGAGAGAGCCTCCAGCAGGTCGGCCCCTGCCGCATCGGGCGAGTACCGCGCGCGCAGGGCGCGCGGCGGGATATCCGCATTGGTGGACCAGGCTTCGGCTGCGAATCGCTCGGCTGCACGCTCCCGCGCGACGACCACGCGCTCGCGCACCACCGCACTCGACTCTGCGATGGGCCTGGCGGCCTGGGCCGGAGAGGGCTTGTCGATGCCCAGCCGCACGTCGATGCGGTCCATGAGCGGGCCGCTGAGCTTGGACCTGTACCTGCGCACGGCCATGGACGTGCAGGTGCAGCCCACGCCGCTGCCGTTGCGCCTTCCGCACGGGCACGGATTCGCGGTCATGACGAGCTGGAACCGCGCAGGCAGCCGGCCGGCCCACCCGGCGCGCTGGAGGGCAATGAGGCCGGTCTCGAGCGGCTGCCGGAGCCCCTCCAGGCTCGGTCGGGCGAACTCGGCTGCCTCGTCGAGGACCAGGCAGCCAAGGTGGGCAAGGGTCACTGCACCGGGGGCCACCCGTGATCCGCGCACGGATCCGAGCACCGAGGCCGCTGAGGCCGAATGGTGAGGTGCCGCAACAGGCGGCCGCCGCCCCGGCGGATCGAGGCCTGCGACCGATGCGATCGCCGCCGTCTCCAGGGCCTGGGCCTCGGTCAGGTCGGGCAGCAGGCCAGGCATGCGCGTCGCCAGCATCGACTTGCCGACCCCAGGCGGGCCGATCACGGCCACATGGTGGGCGCCGGCTGCTGCGACCTCGAGGGCGAGCAGGGAGTCCTGATGGCCTCGCACGTCCGACAGGTCCGCTTCCGCAGTCGGCTCGGGCACCGGTGCATGCAGTGCCGGGCTGAGCTGCGTCCCGCCGCACAGGTGGTCGACCAGGCTGCGCAGGGTCGCGGCGGGCAGGACATCGATGCCCGGTACGTGCACCAGCGCGTCCAGCGCCTGCCCGGCGACGACGGCCCTGCGCAGCCCCGCATCGCGCGCCGCGACGATCATCGCGAGGGCACCCGCTGCGGGAAGCAGCCTGCCATCGAGGCCGAGCTCGGCCACGAGCGCGCAGTCGTCGAGTTGCGCCCCCTGCAACTGGCCGCTCGCGGCCAGGATCCCGATGGCGATGGGCAGGTCCAGGCCGCTGCCCGACTTGCGCACCTCGGCCGGCGTAAGGCTCACGGTGACCCGATGGAGCGGCCAGTCCAGTCCCGCGCTCTCGACAGCGCAGCGGACGCGGTGCCTGGCCTCGCTCACACTGGCATCGGGGAGCCCCACGATGCTCACGGCCGGCAGCCCCTGGGACACGTCGACCTCCACGTCGACCAGTTGCCCACGGACACCGACGATCACCGCCCCGCGCGCCCTGGCCCGGCCCAGGACCATCAGTCGACTCCCCGCACGTGCTGGATTGCCATGCTTCCGCCGGGCATGCGCAGCACGCCCACGATGTCGAATCGGATCTCCCTTGCGTGGATCGAGTGCTCCTCGAGCCAGCGCAGGGCCAGCCGGCGCATGCGCTTCACCTTGCGCCCCGTGACCGTCTCGACTGGGTTGCCGAAGGCGGCAGAGGATCTCGTCTTCACCTCGCACACGACCAGGCATTCGCCGTCCCGTGCGACTATGTCGAGCTCGCCGATGTCGCAGCGCCAGTTGCGCGCCATGACGATCATGCCCAGCTCGCTGAGGAACTCCGCGGCGAGCTCTTCACCCTGCCGGCCGAGCTCGACGCTCAGTCGCTGACGTGCAGTAGTCACGCGACCACCTCCCACGCGCGACCCTGCCGCCAGGCGGGGCAGCCTGCCATGGGAGGCGAGCCGCCTGTGGACCGCCGGGCACAGTGCGCCACGACTTGTGGACAGCCGTGCCAGCAGATGACGCGCCGGTCGACGGCGTTGCTAGTGCCCCGCTCAGGTGCCGGGAAGGCTCCATGACCTGCGGTGCAACGACGTGGCACCGTGTCGGCCGAGCGCGGCGACGTGCGAGGGCGAGGAGTAGCCCTTGTTCGACTCCCAGTCGTAGGCCGGATGGAGAGCGTGCAGATCGCGCATGAGCGCATCGCGCTCCACCTTGGCCAGGACACTGGCCGCAGCCACGCTCGCGCACGACTGGTCGGCCTTGACCCTCGTGACCACGCGTGCGGTGAAGTCGGCCGCGTCGCGTTCGTCGAACAACGACGCCTGGCCGTTGCCGGAGAGCCAGTCGTGGCTTCCGTCGAGGAGAACCACGTCGACGTCCATGCGCGGAACGGACGGTGATGAATGTGGCGACCCTTCCGACAGTGCCAACAGGGCCGAAAGTGCGCGCCGACCGGCTACGCGAAGGGCACCGACGATGCCCCACTCATCGATCTCCTGCGGGCTGCTGTGGCCGACGGCGGATGCGCACGCCCATGCACGGATCGGCGCGACCAGTTGCTCCCGCCGGCCTGCGCTGAGCTCCTTGCTGTCCCGCACTCCCTCCGGCGCGGCGCCGACGGAGGCATCGACCACGACGACCCCGACCGACACCGGCCCGGCAAGGGCACCCCGCCCCACTTCATCCATGCCGGCCACGAAGCAGGCGCCGTCACGCATGAGCGCGCGCTCGACGCGCAGGCTGACGGTGGAGGTCACTGCGTGCCGTTGCCCGTCGGGCTTTCGGCGAGCGCCGGATTGGCGAAGGTCTCGGGGACCGACACGGTGGCCAGTCTGCTGATCGGCCAGATCACCCACTGCACCTTGCCCACGACGTTCGCATCAGGGACTCCGCCGTTGTCGACATCGAGGTGGAATCGCGAGTCACGGGAGTTTCCGCGGTTGTCGCCCATCACGAAGACACGGCCAGGTGGGACGACCACGTCGAAGATCACCTGGTTCGTCGGGCCGACGGTGTAGGGCTCGTCGAGCGAGACGCCGTTGAGCTCGATACGGCCCTGCGCATCGCAGCAGACGACGTGGTCGCCGCCCACTCCGATGACGCGCTTGACCAGGTCCTGGCCGCTGTCGCTCGGAAGCAGGCCGACGAAGGTCAGCCCGGTGCGCAGTGCTCCGCGCACGCCGCCCGGCGCGGGCGGTGGTGCAGGCAGCCATCCGCCGGGATCCTTGAAGACGACGACCTGCCCGCGTTCAACGCCACTCAGCGTCGTCGTGATCTTGGACGCGATGATGCGGTCGCTGACGAGCAGCGTGTCCTCCATCGACTGGCTGGGCACGAAGAACGCCTGCACCAAGAAGGCTCGCACGAGCGCTGACAGGACGAGGGCGGCGACGACGATGATCGCGGTCTCGCGGACCCAGGTCCAGGTGCCGCCCTTCGCCGGGCGGGGCGCCATGCCGCGCGCATGCCGCCCACGGCCTTCCGCCCGCTGCGGAAGGGGCTCCTGCGGATTGCGCGCGGAGACCGCCATCAGGACTCAGCCGGACGAGCAGCCGGCACGGCAGCGAAGGTCTCGGGGATGGGGATCGTCGCGATGTGCGGGATCGGCCACAGGACGGCCATGGCCCGTCCCACGACACTGGATGCGGGGACGAAACCGCCCCCGGGATCGCCCATGTGCGCCCGGGAGTCGGCCGAGTTGCTGCGATGGTCGCCCATCACCCACAGCTTGCCGTCCGGCACGACCACGTCGAAGGCCTCGGTGCTCGGCACGTCGCCGGGCATGATGTAGGACTCCTCGTCGAGGGCCTGCCCGTTGACCGTGATGCGTCCTTGGACGTCGCAGCACACGACATGGTCGCCGCCGACGCCGATCACCCGCTTGACGAAATCGGTCGAGTCGGGGGTCATCAGGCCCAGGGACTGCCCGATCCAGGCCACCGTCCGGCCGATGGGGTTGCCATCCTCCGCTGGGAGCGCAGGCACGAACACGTCACTTCCGTCGAACACGATGACGTCACCGCGCTCCACTGGCCGCGTGTGATACACGAGCCGGTTGACCAGGATGCGATCACCGATGCCGAGGGTCTCCTCCATCGAGCCCGATGGGATGGAGAACGGCTTGGCGATGAAAGTCGTCAGCAGGAGCACCACCGCGAGTGCGATGCCGATCGTGAGCGGGATGTCCCACCACGACTGCTTCTGGCGCGGCTTGCTTGGAGCGGAATCGACTGGCGATCCCGCCTGATCGGCCTCGTCGGCCAAGGATCAGGCCTCGGCCTTGGGGGTCTCGCGACGCTCGCGGATCTTGGCCTTCTTGCCACGCAGGTCGCGCAGGTAGTAGAGCTTGGCGCGACGCACGTCGCCGCGGGTGACGACCTCGATCTTCTCGATGATCGGCGTGTGCAGCGGGAAGATGCGCTCGACGCCGACGCCGTAGCTCACCTTGCGCACGGTGAAGGTCTCGGTGACACCTGCGCCCGAACGGGCGATGACGACGCCCTGGAAGACCTGGACTCGGGTCTTGTTGCCTTCCACGACCTTGACGTGCACCTTCACGGTGTCGCCGGCGCGGAAACTGGGGATGCCGTCCTTCAAGGACGCGGCATCGACTACGTCGAGGGTCTTCATTGCTCATCGCTCTCTGCAGGCGCCACAGGTCGCCCACTGTCGTGGGTAGGACGTACTGCTTCTGGCCCGAGGGCCCGCTCCCCCAGGCCGCGTCCCCTGTGGCGGGGCGGTCCGGGACGTGGTCGACAGACCACAACCCGGCAGGAAGCCCCCCAAGTCTGCCACGATGGAGCCGTTCTGCCGAATCCGCCCCTGGGCGGACCCTGAAGGGGAGACACCATGGCCATCCATGCCCGCGCCGGCCAGCCTGCCACCGCAGCCGACCTCACGGACATAGGCGGCCTCGTCGATGCCTACTACGACCTGGTGCCCGACGTGGACGACGTTGCCCAGCGGGTTGCCTTCGGCACCTCGGGACATCGCGGATCATCGCTGGATCGCGCGTTCAACGAGGCGCACATAGCCGCGACGACCCAGGCGATCGTCGAGTTCCGCAGGAGCGCTGGGATCACCGGCCCGCTGTTCATCGGCCGCGACACGCATGCCCTCAGCGAGCCGGCCTGGCGCACCGCGCTCGAGGTGCTAGCCGCGAACGGGGTCGAGGTGCGCATCGACGCGAACGACGGATTCACGCCGACGCCCGCCGTCTCCCATGCGATCCTGGTGCACAACAGGGGCCTGGCCCCGAACGACCCGCTACGTGCCGACGGCATCGTCGTGACCCCGTCCCACAACCCGCCCCGGGACGGCGGCTTCAAGTACAACCCGCCGGACGGCGGGCCGGCCGGCGGCGAGATCACGTCCGTCATCCAGGACCGCGCAAACCAGTTGCTTGCCTCGAATCTCACGGGCGTACAGCGGATCTCCCTCGAATCCGCGCTCGGGGCTGACACGACGCGGCGATACGACTACCTGCAGGCCTACGTCGACGACCTACCCAGCGTGATCGACATCGATGCCATCCGCTCAGCCGGAGTGCGCATCGGCGCCGACCCGCTCGGCGGGGCGAGTGTCGCCTACTGGGCGGCGATCGCCGAGACGCACAGGCTTGACCTGACCGTCGTGAATCCCGTCGTGGATCCGGCATGGCCCTTCATGACCCTCGACTGGGACGGCAAGATCCGCATGGATTGCTCA
>CAYFLP010000092.1:0-9226 GCA_964344045.1 uncultured Bifidobacteriaceae bacterium | reverse complement strand
GACCGCGAGGCCCGCGACTGCCGCGGCCAGGGCCAGGCGCTGATCGGCTCGCTGCTCAAGGGCGTGCTCGACCGGGGCATCCCGCTGCACCGGGAGTCGCACTCCAAGCACCTGATCACCGAAGGCAAGCGCGTCGTCGGCGTCGAGACCGTCGAAGAGGGCAAGACCCTGCGCATCAAGGCGCGCAAGGGCGTCATCATCGCTACGGGCGGCTTCGAGTGGAACGAGAAGCTCGTCAACTCCTTCCTGCGCGGCCCGATGACCGGCCCGGTCAGCGTGCCCGAGTGCGAGGGCGACGGCCTGCTCATGGCCATGGAAGTCGGCGCGAGCCTCGGCAACATGGGCAAGTCGTGGTGGCTGCAGTCGAGCCAGGAGCTCGCAGCGCATGGCCGCGGCAAGGCCAACTACCTGATCGGCAACTCCGAGCGCACCCGCCCGCGCTCGATCCTGGTCAACCGCGACGCCAAGCGCTTCGTCAACGAGGCCACGAACTACAACGCCGTCGGCCCTGTGTTGCACAACTTCGACGCGAACACGCACGACTACACCAACCTGCCGTACTGGATCATCGTCGACCAGCCCTACGTCGACAAGTACCGCTTCTTCAACACCACGCAGGCCGGAGTCGCACCGCCGTGGGCCTTCAGCGGCGACACCATCGAGGAGCTCGGCAACAAGATCGGCATCGACGGCAAGGCACTCACCGCGACCGTCGAGAAGTTCAACGCCGACGTGCGCGATGGACGCGACACGGAGTTCGGCCGCGGCGACAACACCTACGACCGCTTCTGGGGCGACAAGGACTTCGAAGGCGTCTACCGCACCCTCGGCCCCATCGACACCGCTCCGTTCTACGCCGTGAAGATGGAGTCCGGCGTGCTCGGCACCTGCGGCGGTCCGCGCGCCAACGCGAATGCACAGGTCATCGACTGGAACGACGAGCCGATCGAGGGCCTGTACGTGTGCTCGAACGCGATGTCGTCCTCGACTGCCGGCGTGTACGGCGGCGCGGGCGGCACGCTGGGCCCCGGCATGACCTTCGGCTTCATCGCCGGCAAGCACGCCGCAGCGCAGAAGGGCTGAGCAGGTCTCGACTGGCAGGATGCCGGCCATGACCACTGCTGACTTCTGGTTCGATCCGCTGTGCCCGTGGGCCTGGATGACGTCGCGTTGGATGCTCGAGGTCGAGCGCGTGCGCGACGTGCAGGTTCGCTGGCACGTGATGTCGTTGGCGGTGCTGAACGAGAACTCCGACCTCCCCGAGCAGTACCGCGAGCTCATGCGCAAGGCCTGGGGGCCGGTACGGGTGATCATCGCCGCGCAACTCGCGCACGGTGATGAGGTGGTCCTTCCGCTCTACACCGCCATGGGCGAGCGCATGCATCCCCAGGGGCGCACCGACATCGACACCGTGATCGCCGAGGCGCTCGCCGAGGCCGGCCTGCCTGCCGAGCTCGCCGACGTCGCCTCCTCCACCGGTGTCGACGAGCAGCTGCGCGCGAGCCATGCCGAGGGCATCGGGCTCGTCGGGCAGGACGTGGGAACGCCGGTAATCGCCGTCCCTGGTGCCGACGGCTCACGCATCGCGTTCTTCGGGCCAGTGATCACTCCCGCACCCAAGGGCGATGCCGCCGGCCGTCTCTGGGATGGTGTGCTCCTGGTCGCCGGCACTCCGGGCTTCTACGAGCTCAAGCGCACGCGCGACGCCAGCCCGATCTTCACCTGAGGATCCGCCCGACACGTGAGGAGGCGCCATGCTCCGCGGTGCGCTGTGGGCTGCGATCGCCCAGGCATCGCTGTACGTCGGCGCCATCTTGGTCTGGAAGTTCCCCAAGCTGACCAAGCCGCGCACGATGGGCCTGATCATGGCCTTCGGTGCGGGTGCGATCATCTCGGCACTCTCGACCGACCTCGTTGCCGCCGCATACGACCTGGCAGGCGCGCCCTCCACCGCACTGGGCCTGGCAATCGGCGCGGGAGGGTACTTCGCGATCATCCAGGTACTCGAGCGCAAGGGTGATGCCGAGAGCCCGGACATGCCTCTCGAGCGAGAGGTCGACGAGCAATCCGACGATGTCGAGGCAGCATCTGCCGGCGAGGCCCGCAATCTCCTCGTCGGGATGATGATCGAAGGCGTGCCGGAGTCCATCTCGATCGGGCTCACCCTGCATACGGTGGGCCGCGCCGTTTCTGCCGCACTCGTCGGCGCCGTGTTCATCGGTTCCGTTCCCGAGGCCATCGGCGTGACGGCCGCCATGCTCGCGGGTGGCGCATCCCTGGCAAAGGTCCTGTGGCGCTTCACGCTCATCGTGGTGATCGGTGCAGTCGCAGGCGGTCTCGGCTACGGGGCCCTGGTGAATGCCGACCCGCGGCTGATCGCGCTCATCCAGGCGATCGCGGCCGGTGCACTGCTGGTCGTGGTTGTCAACGAAATGGTGCCGATGGCTGTGCGCGGTGCACAGAAGTGGGCAGGCCCCCTGGCGGCAGGCGGCTTCGTCTTCGCCGCCCTCATGACGTGGGTCAGCGGCGGCTGACGCCTCCGAGGACGCTCTCGAGCTGTTCGCGGAGCATGCGCCGCTGACGCTCGGGCCCCCAGTCATCCTGGTCGAAGACCGCGTACGTGCAGATGCCCTGCACTGCCACGAGGAGCCTGCGCGCGGCCTGTGCGCAGTCGGCTCGCGTGGCGTCTACGGACGGGTCGTCCGCGAGCAGCCTGGCGATGCGATCCGCTGCTGATCGCACGCGGGCAGCCTGTTCGGCAGCGAGGGCAGGCAGGGCGATGGCCTTGCCCCAGAAGGCCAGGAAGACCGTCCACTCCTCCCGGGCTTCGGGGCCGATGGCCAGGATCGACATGAGGCCCCGCAGCAGCCTGTCGGCGGGCGGACTGGTCTGGACTGCCTGCATGAACCGGGCGCGCTGGCGGTCCGAGGCGAAACGGAAGGTAGCCAGCAGCAGGTCGTCCTTGTCGGCGAAATAGTGGCTCACGACTGCGGTGCTGAAGCCCGATGCCGCTGCGACGTGTCGCGCTGTCAGGGCATCGATGCCCTCGGCTGCAACGACCTCGACCGCGCGCTGCGCGACGAGGAGCCGCCGCTCCTCGTGATCGACGATCTTCGGCACGATCGGTCTCCCTCTGGCCGGCCACGGCTCCATCTGCTACGCTTATTTTATAACGTGCGTTATAAAATAGCAACAGCCCTTGGAGGCGCAATGCGATCGCAGGCACCTGGCTTCGATCTCGAAGTCGACGTGGTCGTGCTCGGAACCGGCGGTGCCGGGCTCACCGCCGCACTCGCAGCCCACGACTTCGGTGCAGGCCAGGTCCTCATCCTCGAGAAGTACGGCATGGTCGGAGGAACGACCGCGATGTCGGGCGGAAACCTGTGGGTTCCGCTGAACCATCACATGGCCGCGGCCGGTATCGACGACTCCTTTGATGACGTCGTCACCTACATCGATGCGGTGGCCGACGACGGCCGGCTCGACCCAGAGACCTTCGGTGCCTTCCTGGAGGAAGGGCCCGAGATGGTGCGCTGGTTCGAGGACAGCACTCCCGTGCAGTTGCGCACCTTCTATGGCTACCCCGACTACCAGCCCTGGGCGGAGGGCGCGAAGGAGGACGGCGGCCGCACGCTCGACAACGACGTGTTCCCATTCGTCGAGCTGGGCAGCTGGGCCAAGTGGGTCAATCCCCCGAAGACGGGCTGGCCTCGCCGCACGTCGATGATCGAGGACTATCACCTGCCACCGCTCACCGACGAGCAGCTGGCCGACCGCGAGGCCCGCGACTGCCGCGGCCAGGGACAGGCACTGATCGGGTCGTTGCTCAAGGGGGCTATCGATCGCGGCATCGACATCCATCGCGAGTCGCGTGCGCGCCACCTGATCACCGAGGGCAAGCGCGTAGTGGGCGTAGAGACCGAGGAGGAGGGCAAGACCCTGCGCATCAAGGCCCGCAAGGGCGTGGTGATTGCCACGGGCGGCTTCGAATGGAATGACAAGCTCGTCCACGCCTTCATGCGCGGCCCGTTGACCGGGCCCGTGAGCGTGCCCGAGTGCGAGGGCGATGGCCTACTCATGGCCATGGAAGTCGGCTCCAGCCTGGGCAACATGGGCAAGGCGTGGTGGCTGCAGTCCAGCCAGGAGATGGCCGCCCATGGGCGCGGCAAGGCCAACTACCTCATCGGCAATTCCGAGCGCACCAAGCCTCGCTCGATCCTGGTGAATCGTGCCGGACTGCGCTTCGTCGACGAGGCCGCCAACTACAACGCCGTGGGACCCGTCCTCCACAACTTCGACGCGAACACTCACGCCTACTCGAACCTGCCGTTCTGGATCATCGTCGACCAGGAGTACGTCGACACGTACCGGTTCTTCAATGTCGGCAACCAGGGCATCGCGCCGGACTGGGCAGTGAGCGCTGAGACGCTCGAAGAGCTCGGCGACAAGGCGGGCATCGATGCGGCATCGCTCGCCGCCACGGTCGAGCACTTCAATGCGATGGTCGACGCCGGGCACGATGACGACTTCCAGCGCGGCGACACCACCTATGACCGGATGTGGGGCGACAAGAGATTCGAGGGAGTCCACCGCACGCTCGGACGCATCGACAAGGCGCCTTTCTACGCCGTCAGGATGGAGTCCGGTGCCCTCGGCACATGCGGCGGCCCGCGCGCCAATGCCCATGCCCAGGTGATCGACTGGGACGACAACCCGATCGAAGGCCTGTACGTGTGCAGCAATGCGATGTCATCCGCGACAGCCGGGGTCTACGGCGGTGGCGGCGGCACGCTCGGCCCGGGCATGACGTTCGGCTACATCGCCGGCAAGCACGCAGCAGGGGCAGCCCCCGCCTGAACCCGCCTAGGCGCCTGAACCCGTCAGGAAGCCTGAACCAATCAGGGCGCCTGTAGCCATAACGTCGAACGACGTCGGACACCGCCGCCGTACGCTCCCTCCATGGCAGCGCTCGAGGTCGTCCTAGAGGTCGGCACGAAGCGCAGCTTCGCCTGTTCGCTGTGGTTCCCGGGCTGGTTCGGCCACGGGAAGACCCCGGATGCCGCCCTGGAGCGACTGCTTGCCTACCGCGAGCGGTACGCACCGATAGCGTCCGCGGCCAAGGTGAAGCTGCCCAGCGGGCGCGACCTGGTGGTCGTCGAAACCCTTGCGGGCGACACGACGACCGATTTCGGCGCACCCAGTCGGATCGCCGCCGCTGAGGCCTTCGTGCCCGAGGCACGGCTGCGCACCCTACGCCGCCTGCACGCCGCCTGCATCGAGTCATTCGATGCGACTGCAGCGGCGGCGCCCGAGGAGTTGCGCAAGGGCCCGCGCGGCGGCGGGCGGGACACCAGCAAGGTCATCGCTCACGTTGCCGAAGCCGAGAAGGCCTATGCCTCCAAGTTCCGCCGCGGGCAGTGGCCGGAGGCCTACTACCTTCGACGCTCCGGCTACCACTTCACCGACCATGCCTGGGAGATCGTGGATCGCAGCTCCGACTAGTTCCGGCCCCATCATCCGCACGGCCCATCATCCGCACGGCCCATCATCCGCACGGCCCATCATCCGCACGACCACAAGGCCCGCCTGGCCTGATGGCCCGCCTTGGCTAGTGGCTCAGGTGCGCCAGGGCGTGAGCCGCAAGGGCGTCGGCCAGCTGCGACGGCGGCCATTCGTCGCGAAGGGCCAGCCGGACGATGTCGGCCTGCGAGGCAGGCGCATCGCTTCCCCGCGGCTCGTCGCGATCGAGGTTCGTCGGGAAGGCATACCCTTCGGCGCTCGCGGCGATGGCGTTGTGCAGTGCGTCGGCCGCCATGCCCGCACGCTGCAGCCGCAGCAGCTCGGGGTAGACCGCATTGACGATCCGCTCGCGATCGATGGTCTCCATGGCGCGTCCGAATGCGCTCGAGACCTGCAGGAGGTTGGCCATCCGCTGGATTGCGGAGGAATGGTTCTCCCCCGCCGCGTGCACGAGCGCAGGGCTGAAGAAGATCGCATCCCCCTTGCGCAGCGGCAGTTGCACGAAGTGCTGCTCGAAGTACTCCTTGAACTCGGGGAGGTGCCATGCGACGTATCCAGGGCCGTACTTCTGTGAATGGGGCAGCAGGTAGGTCGGACCGCTTTCCAGCGGCATGTCGCAGTGCGCGACCGCTCCTTGCAAGGTGAGGACCTGCGAGAGGTGATGGGCGAGCTTGGGGTAGGTGGTCGCCGTCTGCTCGGACTGGAAGCCGAGGTGGAAATCACGATGGGGCGACTGGGCCTTGCCTCCCGGATTGACCTGGTTCACCTGCGAGGTCACCTGGTAGTTGACCCCGAGCCAGGCCTCGCACACGAGCGCGATCATGTCGTTGGAGTAGTAGCGGGCGAAGGCACCCGGATCCGCCACCGCGAGCTTCTCCAGCGCATTCCACACGCGGTCATTCGCGCCGGCCTGAGCGAAGTGATCGCCGTGCGCGGTTCCATCAGCCTTCTCTGCCGCGATGATGGCGCGGAAGGCTTCCGTCGCTTCGTCCACCACCGCAGGATCCGCATAGGCACCGGCCAGGACCACCACTCCCGGGCCGTCCGAGAGCGCACGTGCGAGTTCCGACATGACCATGCGGCGCCCGTCCGGGTCACCTACGTGCGAGCGCAGCTCACCGCAGTCATAGACGAGGACTCCCTGCTCGACAGCACTGGCGTGTGGGTACTCCGCCAGCACGGTCGGAGTCGCGACGAGCTCGGCGAAGTCGGCCAGCCGGCAGTCGGCAGCCGAATACCAGGCTGACATCCCGAGAGCATGTGCCGTCATCACTGGCCCTTCCATAGGTGCCGTCCACTTGCCCTACGAACGGCTGCTGGGCTGAAACTACTTCCTAGACTGCTCCCATGCCCGCGTATGAGTTCCGCTGCCGCGAATGCGGCGACACCTTCATCGTCAATCGCCCCATGGAGCAGTCGAGCGCCCCGGCGCTCTGCCCCGCAGGCCATGACGACACCATCCGCCTCCTAGGCGTCGCTGCCGTCGCTACCGGCAGTGGTGCCGCCGCTCCGCAGGGCGGGGGGTGCTGCGGCGGCGGGTGCTGCAGCGCCTAGTCACCGCCGCGATCCGGTCGCGCGAGTCAGCGAACCGACCACAGTCCGTTGCCTGCGTAGTACGGCTGCCTCGAGCAGACGTAGCCACCCGTGTGGTCGTTCGGCCAGTCTGCGTAGGAGAGGCCCCACCCGGCATTGCGCAGTCGCGCGATCCCCGGCCAGTCCACGTGAGCAGGAGCCAGTTCGGCGCACTGGGTCGCCTGAGTGCCGGCGGGCACCGAGAACTCCTGCAAGGGAGCGGTAGGCGCCGAGCCACCCTGGTCGCTGATGCCGTTGTTCGTGGCTATCACGGTGACCGAATTTCCCATGCGGTTGGACACGTAGACGTGGCTGCCATCAGGCGACACGGCAACGGCCACTGGCGTGAGGCCGGTGGGGACGGTATCGACCACCGACCCGGATTGCACGTCGATGGCAGCCGCAATCACGGACGGCCCGCTCGTCACCCACGCCTGGCGGCCGTCCGGACTGAACGCCAGCCCCCCGGGCGATGCCACGACGGACAAGGACGCGAGCGGCGCTCTGCTGGGTGCGTCGTAGGTGCGGATCAAGCTGGAGCCGTTGTCGCTCACCCAGGCCTGAGAGCCGTCTGGTGAGACCGCCACTGCTTCCGGCGAAGAAGACCCGCCGAGGGTGAAGGTGGAGAGAAGCCCCTTGGTTACCGCGTCGATCACCATGATGGATTGGTGGGTCCCGTCCGTGACCCAGACGGCGCTCCCGTTGGGGGTGAAGGCGAGGTCGTTCAGATGACCGCCGCTGGGCGAGAACGAGCCAACCGAGTAGTTGGACGTGTTGATCACGTAGATATAGCCGCTGCCACCGTTGTCGGCAGCCCACGCGGTCAAGCCGTCTGGTGCAATCGCAATCGCCGACGTCAGGCTTCCACCCAGATTGACCGTCTGGTCGACGTTATGGGTGGCTGTAGAGATGACCGAGACAGTGCCTGCACCGCGATTCGCTACCCAGACGTGATCGCCTGCAGGCGTGATGGCCAGGTCGATGGGAAGGGCTCCGACAGTGATCCTGTCGACCTCGACGTTCGACGCTGTGTCGATGACCGAAACCGAGTTGCTCGTAACGTTCGCCACCCAGGCGAACCGACCGTCGGGCTGCACCGCAATGGCCTCCGGCGACCCCCCAACCGCCACAGTCGCCACCACAGTAGGTGACGCTGCATGTGCGGGAACGGCTGTCGCGAGTGCTGTGACGGCAACGGCGAAGAACGCCACCATGTGCGCCATGGCACGCCCACGGCCCGTGCGATCTGACATCTGCTCCTCGCATCCGTGTGCGTTCCTGCGCGTTGCCCACATGCGCAACAAGAGTGAAAAGTAGCCGGTCATACCCAGTTCGTCCTACGAACCCGACCCCACAGGCCTTCCCGCCGACGGCCTACCCCTGGGCGGAACGGCGCGTAGCTGGTGCACGCGAGGACTGCGCTGGGGGCAGTCACCCTTCGTTGCCGTCGCCCATCTGACCCTTGATGTCAGCGATGACCATGTGACCCTTCATGTCATCGATGAACAAGGCTGCTGCGGTGAAGCGCGCTGGCACCGTCGCAATGGAGCGGGCGGCATGGCGCGCCAAGGAGCCCTTCAGTGCCTGTGCCTCCTGAGCACTCAGGAGTCGAAGATGTGCTGTGAATGCACCCGACGCACTCACTGCCGGCTGACTCATCACAGCAACGAGCGTGTCCGTCCGGCCTGACGGACTGCGCATCACCAAGGCCACATTCGGTGGGTCGGTGACGAAGTTCGTGGACTTCCACCCCTTCGTGAATTCGACGGTTGGGATGAAGCCTGAATCCCGCATCGGCCGATCGGTGAACCACGTCACCTGGCTCGATGGCCGTTGAAGACTCATCACGAAGCTGCCCTCGCTCCCCGGAATCGCCTTGAGTGAGCCGCTGGCAGCCGTCAGCGCGTAGAGCACCATCTCCGGCTTCACGGAAGCAGTGACGCTGGGGGCTGAGGCGGTAGTGGCCGACGCTGCTCCGCTCGCAATCATGAGCGGCACCGCCAGTGACAACGCGAGAAAAGTGATCGCAAGCGCAACCAGCCGCCTTGGTTCCATGCCCGACACACTAGGCGAGGTGCGATGGCACAGGGAACGCCTGCCAGGTGGCCGCACACGAAGAAGCGGCCCCATCGAA
>CAYFLP010000091.1:0-9418 GCA_964344045.1 uncultured Bifidobacteriaceae bacterium | reverse complement strand
TCACGCGCCGCTTCGGTGCGCGGTCGACGCTGATCTTCGGGTCGGCGATCCTCGTTCTCGGATATGTCGGCAGGTCGTTCATGATGAGCAGCGAGGGGCTCGTGGTGATCGGTGCCATCGTCGTCTCGTGCGGCACGGCATTTACCTACTCCTCGCTGCCCGTGCTGATCATGCGTGCGGTGCCGGTGCACGAGACTGCTGCGGCGAACGGGCTCAATACTGTCGTGCGCATGATCGGCACCTCGATCTCCAGCGCCACCGTCGCTGCGCTGCTGACCTCCATGATGGTCACCGTCAGCGGACATGCGTTCCCGTCGCAGCTCGCCTTCATGGCGGTCTTCTTCTGCGCGGGCGGCGCGGCCCTGATCGGCCTCGTCATCGCGATCTTCATCCCCGATCGCGTCACGGACCAGCCAGACGAGGCAGACATCATCGACGGCTCGGAGCGCGTCAGCCGCTAGGCCGTCCTGCCGGGCCCCCGCGTGCCACGTCGCAGGCGTGGCGATACGCGGGATTCGCCGTGGCGGGTGGCAGGCTCGCTGTGTCGCCGCAACCTGCGGCCCGCACCGTGCGGCCTGTCGTCAAAGGAGTTCTTCATGGGTCCTCGTCCGTTCGGCGTCACGCTCGTCGGCGTCCTCATCCTTCTCTTCGGCCTGTTCGCCATCGTGGGTGGCATCTTCGGCCTCTTCTCGGGCGATACGGCCGGGGCGGGGATCGTCGCGATGATCGTGTGGATCATCATCGGCCTGATCTACCTCGCTGTTGCCAAGGGCATCTTCAACGGCAACGCCGGATCGCGGATGATCGTCGCGATCGTCACGGTCATCAACATCATCGTGGGCATCTTCGTGTGCTTCAGCAACTTCGGCCAGGGCCTCGTGGACATCATCTGGGGCCTGATCATCATGGCCCTGCTCTACAGCGGCAAGGCCAAGCTCTTCTTCGCCTAGCCCTCCTGCTCGGCACCGGCGCCCTCACCTAGGAAGGTGAGGGCGTTCGTGCTGAGCAGCCGCTCCTGCACGCCAGCGGCCAGGCCAGACGAGCGAATGACGCTGCCGGCCGGTCGCTCGCCGAGTGGGTAGGGGTAGTCGCTGCCGAGGAGGACGCGGTCGCTGCCGTGGGCGTTGACCAGCAGGCCCAGGGCGTCGGCCGTGAAGACGACCGAATCGACATAGGCGCGGTGGGCGTACGAGCTGGGCGGGCTGTCGCTGCTCGCCCCCACCAGGTCGCGCCTGTTGCGCCAGGCATTGTCGGCGCGTCCGAGCCAGTAGGCGAACGAGCCGCCGCCGTGCGCGAAGCCGATGCGCAATGACTCGGGCAGGCGGTCGAACGCGCCGCTGAGGGCCAGGCGCAGCAGGCTCAGCTGGGTCTCGGCTGGCATGCCGTTGAGCCACTCGAGCATCCACTGGTCGGTGCGCGCGGTCGGGGTCATGTCCCATGGGTGGACGAAGACCGGGACGTCCGTCGCTGCGCAGTGCTGCAGGAAGGCGACGATGCCCTCGTCGTCGAGATCACGGTCTCCTACGTGATTGCCGATCTCGACTCCGCGATGCCCGTTTGCCATGCAGCGATCCAGCTCTGCGCACGCGGCATCGGTGTCCTGCAGGGGGACCTGGCAGAACGGGATCAGCCGGTCGGGGGCCTGCTGCGTCACCGCAAGGGCAGCGTCATTGAAGATGCGGGCCATGTGGAGGGCATCCTGCGCGGTGCGCTCGTAGCCGAAGAACACCGGCGTCGGCAGCACGACCTGGAGGTCGATGCCGTCGGCGTCCATGTCCGCAAGGCGGGTATCGGCGTTCCAGCACGCATCCGTGATGCGACGGAACTCCCGGTCGCCGAGCATGATCGTGGCCGCGGTGGGCGAGTCCATGCGCAGCCACGGGTCGTCGGGCGAGCCGAGCGCCGGCCAGCCTGGCGGCACGACGTGCGTGTGCACGTCGATCACTGGCGCCATGCTCAGCCCTTGCCCGGATGCATCGCGCCGCAGGCGGGACAGGTGCGGGCCGTGTCGTCGGCGTAGAAGGCCTCGAATACCGGCGGGAGGTCGGTGACGATGTCGGTGACCTGCAGTTCGACCTCGTGGATCAGGTGATTGCAGTCCAGGCAGTACCACTGGAAGGCCTCGAGGACGCCCGGCTCGCGGATGCGCTCGAAGACCAGGCCGATCGAACCGGGCTCGGGACGCTGCGGCGAATGCGGCACGAAGCGCGGCAGCACCCACATCTCGCCGGCACTGATGCGCACGTCGCGCGGACCTTGCGCGGTCATCGTCCGCACGAACATGGATCCCTTGAGCTGGTAGAAGACCTCCTCGTACGGGTCGACGTGGTAGTCGGTGCGCTGATTGGGGCCGCCGACGACCATCACGATGAAGTCATCGCTGCCGGGGAAGAGCTCCTTGTTGCCCACGGGCGGCTGCAGCTTCGGACCGTTCTCGGCCAACCACGCCTCGAAGTCGAGGGGATCATTGCCTGCATCAGCCATCGGTACCTCCAGCTAGGGGCTTGTAGGCGACTGCCTGGATCTCGATCAGCAGGTTCGGGTGCGGCAGTTCTCGTACGGCAATGGTCGTTCGCGTGGGCCCGCTGGCATCGAAGTACTCGGCATAGGCAGCGTTGTACGCGGCGAAGTCGGCCATGTCGACTAGGTAGGAGGTGACCTGGACGAGATCTCCGAGGTCCGCGTCGACTGCCTGCAAGATCCCGCGGATGTTCTCGATCACCCCGCGCGTCTGCGCTGCGATGTCGAGGACCCATGCTCCGTCGACCAGTTCGGCTCCGACGTGCGTGTTGTCGGGCCTGCGGCTGGACGTGCCCGACACGTAGAGGAAGTCCCCGGCCCGCTTGACGTGGGGATACGCGCCGAGCGGCTTCGCGCGGCCTTCGATCGTGGTGCCTTCGCTGGTCATGCTCTCCTCCGACTCACGCACGCCTGCGGGCGAAACCGAGCCAGGCCAGGCCGGCCGCGGCTGCCGCGCCCACCCCGGCCAGCGCGAACCCGACGGTTCGATGCTGCGCCGAGCTGCGCCGGATGACCTCGGAATAGGGGATCGTCGTGAACGAGACCATCTCGTAGCGCGACAGGTACTTGCCGGGCAGGGCCCGCTCAAGCGCATGCTCTGCCGAGCGCGCCGCCTTGAACACGGGGGAGTTGACCTTGTCGCGCATCTCGATGAAGTTCTCCTTGGCGAGCCAGGCGATCGCCTCGGAGTTCACCCGCCTGCGCTGCTGGTACAGGGGCAGTGCGAGCGACCAGTCGTCATCCGTCTCGGCCAGGCACGCGTCGAGCTCGACGACGTCCTCGAAGCCGCAGTTGGCGCCCTGGCCGAAGAACGGCAGGATCCCGTGCGCGGCATCGCCGATGAGGGCGACTCGGCCATCGACCTGCCACGGGTCCGCATGGATCGTGGCCAGCCGACCCACGGGATTCGCGCGGAAGTCCTCGAGCAGTCCGGGGATGAGCGGCACGGCGTCGGAGTACTCGGTCGCGAAGTGCTCCATGACGGCGAGGTCGGTCGTGAGGCTGTCGAACGACGGCTCTGCGCCCTTCGGCCAGAACAGCGTGCACGTGAACGACTTGTCGGGGTTCGGCAGCGCGATCATCATCGAGCCGCCGCGCGGCCAGATGTGCAGTGCATCCGGGTCCATCGCGTAGTCGCCCTGGACGGGCGGCATGGTCAGCTCCTTGTACTCGAAGTCGGCCTCGTCGATCACCTCGCCCACCCGGCCATCGGCCACGAGCGCACTGCGCACGACGCTCCACGCCCCGTCCGCGCCGATGACGATGCCCTCCATCGTGTCGATGTCGCCGGCCGTGATGGCCCGGTCGAACGAGATGGTGACCCCCGGCGTGGCCTCGGCTGCGTCGAGCAGGGTCGCATTGAGGTCGGCCCGGCTGATCGAGTTGATGGCCCTGTCCCCGCGAGCGGAGTAGGAGTGGAAATCGGTCGAGCCGTCGCGGCCGTGGATCATGCGGCCGTGCATCGGGATCGCTGGGGCCATGACGGCCTCGAGCAGCCCGATGCGGCGCAGTGCATCGATGCCGCGCTCGGAGATGGCCAGGTTGATCGACCGGCCGCGCTCGACGGTGCCGCTGCGGGGGTCGGGGCGGCGCTCGAGGATCTGCACCTCGTAGCCCCTGCGGCCCAGGTAGCAGGCGAGGAGCGAGCCGACCAGGCCCGCACCGATCACGGTCACGCGTGGCTTCATGCGATGCCCTCCCCGGTCAGTGCGCGGGCCAGCGCATCGGCCGCGCGCCAGCAATCGTGGAACGTGCAGTAGAGAGGAGCCGGTGCGAAGCGGACGATGTCGGGCTGCCTGTCGTCGGCGACCACGCCATGCTCGTCGCTGAGCCGCTCGGTCAGCTCGACCACGTCGACGCCCACCCGCACCGACAGCTGGGCGCCGTGGGCTCCCTCCTCGGCCGGCGTGACGATCTCCATGCCCGTGCGCGTGGCGAGGTACTCCAGCAGCAGGCGCAGGTAGCCGGTCAGCCGCAGGCTGCGCGCTCGGAGCGCGGGCATGCCGACGGCATCGAAGAGCTCTAGCGAGGTGCGCACCGGGCCCATGGCGAGGATGGGGGGATTCGAGAGCGACCACGCATCCGCGCTCGCCTGCGGGCGCGCCACCGGCTCCATGCGGAAGCGGGTCGCGGGATCGGTACTCCACCAGCCCTCGAGCCGGGGCAGCGATGGATCGTCCAGGTGCCGTTCGTGCACGAAGGCACCCGCGACCGCGCCGGGGCCTGCATTGAGGTACTTGTACGAGCACCATGCAGCGAAGTCGACATCCCAGTCGTGCAGGTGCAACGGGATATTGCCTGCGGCATGTGCGAGATCCCAGCCGGCGGTCGCGCCGATGCCGTGCGCGGCCGCGGTGATGCGCGGCATGTCGAGCACCTCGCCGGTCAGGTAGTTCACTCCGCCGAGCAGGACGGCGGCAATCGAATGCGCGTGGGCGTCGAGGACCTCGAGGATGTCCTCCGTGCGCAGGGTCGACTCGCCCTCGCGTGGCCGCAGGCGCAGTACCGCGGTGTCGGGGTCGTACCCGCGGAAGGCGACATGGCTGCGCACGGCATACGAATCGGAGGAGAAGGCGTGGTCCTCGATGACGATGCGGTGCCGGATCGCCGTGGGCCGGTAGAACGAGGCGAGCAGCAGGTGCAGGTTGACGGTCAGCGAGTTCATGATGACGACTTCGCGCGGGAGCGCCCCGACGAGTCGGCTCGCCGGCTCGCGCAGGGACTCGTGATAGGGGAACCAGGGCCGGTCAGCGTCGACATGCCCGTGCACCCCGTAGTCCTGCCAGGCCTGGAGCTCCTCGAGCAGCTCGGTGCGCGTGGCCTTGGGCTGGAGTCCGAGCGAGTTGCCGGCGAGGTAGGCGACATCGCGATGGGCGCCGCCCGCTGCCCGGGGAACGTGGAAGTCGTCGCGCCTGAGCGCACGGTCAGGATGTGCGTCGAGGGCGAGCGCCGCTGCCTCGGAGCGGTCGAGTTGCTCGAGGTCGATGGCGGCGTTCGTCACCTGTCTATTCAACCGCTCCGGGCGGGGCTGCGTCCGCAGGAGCGCTGAGTCCGTCGAGTGCCGTGAGCAGGTGGGGCCAAGCATTGCTGCGCGGATCGATGAGCTCGAAGTGGGCGCAGTCCGCGAGCTCGTCGAGGCGGATGCCGGTGGCCGCGCAATAGGCATCCGCGACCCCGACAGGCACTAGCGAGTCACGCAGGCCATGGAGCACCCGCACGGGTACGTCGGGCGCGGGCTGCCTGGCCGGGTCGAGGTCGGGTCGTTCCCGGGCCGGCACTCCCAGGAAGGCGCGCACTGCGTCGTCGTCGAGGTCGAGCTCGTCCGCCAGGACGAGATCGGCGACGGGCGCCAGGGCCACGCATCCGGCAAGTGCGTCCGACGTCGAGCGATGGGCCAGCAGGAGGGCCAGGTGGCCGCCTGCCGAATGCCCTGCCAGGGCGAAGGCCTCGTAGCCGTGCGTGGCCAGCAGGAGGGGCAGCCTGTCGAGGGCCAGCTCCAGGTCATGGACCGTCGCATCTGGATTGCCGGGGATCCGCCGGAACTCCAGCGACACGACAAGGCGCCCGTCGTGGGCCAGCGCCGATGCGAGCGCGCGAAGGTGCATGCGGTCGTAGTGCTCGCGCCAGTAGCCGCCGTGCACCAGGACCACCGGAAGCTTCTGCGCGAGCTCGCTGTCCGGCACGTCGCTGTCCGGCACGTCGCTGTCCGGCACGTCGCTGTCCGGCACGTCGCTGTCCGGCAGGTAGACATCGGCGACCTGGTCGGCCAGGGGGCCGTAGCGCCAGGTGTCGTCGGGCGGCTCGGGAACGATCTCGAAGACGCTCCTGTCTTCCGCGCTGGCGCCCATTGGCGCAGTATTGCGCGCTTACACTGGCAGGGCGATGTTCTTAGATATCAGCTACCCCGCGCAGCAAGCCGGCCTCGCGTTCTGGCCGCTCCTCGTGGTGATCGTGGCGATGGTCGTCATCAACATCGTCAACAATCGCGTGGCCCCCCAGGCGCACTACCTGCTGTGGGCATTCGGCGGCTCGGTGATCCTGCTTGCCATCGGCCTGCTCGACGGCAGTTCGTGGTCGGACATGGGCCTGGGCCTGAGGTCCTGGCTGCCGGGCCTGCTGTGGGCGGCGGCGTGCATCGCACTGATCACTGCCGTGTATGTCATCGGGGCGTCGTTCAAGCGCACCCGCAGTGCCTTCCATGACGAGAACATCGGCATCCTCAGCGGTGGCAAGGTCATGTTCCAGGCACTGATCGAGGTGCCCTTCGGGACTGTGCTCCTGGAGGAGGTCGCCTTCCGCGCGGTGCTGTTCTCGATGCTCGCCCGGCGGTACGGCGTCGTCTGGGGGGTCGTCGTCTCGTCGGTGATCTTCGGCCTGTGGCACATCCTGCCGAGCATCGGCACGCACGAGCAGAACCCTGCGCTGGGATCGGTGGTCGGGGAGGGGCGCCGCGGCAATGTCCTCGCCGTGCTGCTGAGCGTGCTCACCACGTCCGTGGCGGGCGTGCTGTTCGTCGCCCTGCGCATCGTGTCGGGCAGTGTCTTCGCGCCGATGGGCTTCCACTGGGCCACGAACGGCCTGGGCTATGCCTTCTCCTGGCTGCTCATCCGCGAGCGCAATCGTCGCCGGGCCCGGCACCGGGCGGCCGTCCGGGCTCGCCAAAGGGCTGCTGAGCAGGCAGTGTCCGCCGACGGCACACCGGAATCACAGGGCGAATGACATGGATGGGATTCGCCCCGTAGTATCTGCCGGAAGGCCTGGCCAGGGCCCCCTCGAGGGGCTGGGCAGGCCAGGCGGAAGCGAGTCGGGGAAAGGACGGTCATGGAAGCGATGCACGCGACGATCGGCGACGATCAGCACGTGACAGGTCTCAGCGACCGCGACCAGCAGATCCTCGAATTCGAGCGTCAGTGGTGGAAGTACGCCGGTGCCAAGGAGCAGGCCATTCGCGACCTGTTCGACATGAGCGGCACCCGCTACTACCAGATCCTCAACGGCCTGATCGACCAGCCGGAGGCCCTTGCCTTCGACCCGATGCTGGTCAAGCGCCTGCGCCGCATGCGCGCCACCCGCCAGCGGGCCCGCTCGGCCCGGCGCCTGGGCATAGAGCACGGCTAACGTGTCCTATAGGGGCGGGGCCTATAGGGGCGTGAGCACGAAGGGCGCCCGAGCGCTGGCTGCGGCCCTCGGAGCGGGGCTGCTCGCAGTATCCGTCACGGCAGTTGCCCCGGCGGCCCATGCAGCCAAGAAGCAGCTGGTCGTCTGGGCCGACGAATCCGCCGTGCCGGCCCTCCAGAAGCAGTTCGCCGCGGGCTGGGAGTCGATTCCGGTCGTCGTCATCGGCAAGGCCCCCGGCAGCGTCCTGACCGATCTCGAGGCGGCCACCGACGAGTCGGCACCCGACGTCATCCAGGTCCAGCACGAATACGTGGGCTCACTCGCCGCTCGCAGTGCGATCGTGCCGGTCGCCGTCGACGCCAAGGTCACCGCGAAGTTCCCTGCCGCCGTCTGGTCGGCCTTCGCCCCTGGCCCGCAGGCGTTCGGCATGCCCGTCAGCGTCCAGAATGCCGCGCTCGTCTCGAACGCAACCCTCGTGGCCAAGCAGCCGGCCACGTTCGACGAACTGGTGGCGACTGCCACCGACCTCGTCAAGCAGGGCAAGGCGAAGGTCCCGTTCGCGGTGGGCCAGGCGCCCGATGGCAATGCCGAGGCGACCTACCCCCTCTTCAGCGGCCTGGGCGGCTACATCCTGGGCAAGGACGGCACCGGGGCGCCCAACACCCTCGACCTGGGCTTCGCCAACAAGGCCTTCCTCGCCAATGCCACGCGCATCGATGCCTGGAATGCGGCGAAGTTCGTGCGCTCGTCGATGTCGTCCGACCGCGCGCGGACACTGTTCGCTGCGGGCAAGGCGCCGTTCTGGATCGCCTCGGAGTCCGACATCGCGGCGATCATGGCCCTGGGCTTCCCGTACCGCATCACGGCCGTGCCGACGATCGTCAGCGGCCTGGACACCTCGCCCCTGCTGCATGTCTCGGGCTTCGCCGAGACCTCGTGGGCGGCCAAGCACGGCGTCTCGGACCAGGCCACCTCGCTCGTGGCGACCGGCCTGGTCGGCAAGAAGCTCCAGTCCGCCATCGCCAGCGCCGCGCACGTCGCCCCGGCGACCATCGCCGCCCAGGCTGCGATGCCGACTGCCGATGAGTCCGCCCGCCTGCGGGCCTTCGTCACGTCGGGGGCCAAGGGAGTGCCTGCGCCCAGCGTCCCGCAGCAGGCCCAATTGCTCGAAGACCTGGGCATCGCCTGGATGTCGAGTACTTCGGGCGCCGGGGCCACCCCGGCCAAGAAGGCATTCCGCCAGGCCCAGGCGCTCGGCCTGCAGGTCCTCGCCGGGTAGCCCTCGGGCAATTTGCACTCAGGGTAGGAGAGTGCTAACTTTCTCGTTAGCACTCTGGTACTGAGAGTGATAATCCGTACGTTCGTTCCTGGAGGAACACACCCTCATGGCAAAGATCATTGCATTCGATGAGGAGGCCCGTCGGTCCCTCGAGCGCGGCATGAACATCCTCGCCGACGCAGTCAAGGTGACCCTCGGCCCCAAGGGCCGCAATGTCGTCCTGGAGAAGAAGTGGGGCGCTCCCACCATCACCACTGCAACCGTGCTGGCCCAGGCACTGGTCCGCGAGGGCCTGCGCAACGTGGCCGCCGGCGCCAACCCCATGGGCCTGAAGAAGGGCATCGAGCGCGCTGTCGACATCGTCAACGCCGAGCTGCTCGCCATGGCCAAGGAAGTCGAGACCAAGGAGCAGATCGCTTCGACCGCGGCCATCTCGGCCGGCGGTGACATGGAGGTCGGCGAGCTCATCGCCGAGGCCATGGACAAGGTCGGCAAGGAAGG
>CAYFLP010000090.1:3375-9422 GCA_964344045.1 uncultured Bifidobacteriaceae bacterium | reverse complement strand
GCTACGCAGAGATGGCTCAAGCTGCCAGGGGTAGATAGCTACCAGGGGTAGATAGCTACCAGGGGTAGAACGGCGGCATGCCGGTCGACGTCGTCGAGGTGAACTCGGTCGGACGCTTCTCGAGGAAGGCCGCTACGCCCTCCTTGCCGTCGCCGATGCTCGTGTAGAACATGGCGAGCGACTCGACCTGGTGCGCCTCGAGCGGGCTGCGCGCAGCGCTGTTGCGGTAGAGCATCTGGCGCATGAGCGCCGTTGCCACCGGTGACTTGTTGTCGACGAACCTGCGAGCGAGCGCGTAGGCCGTGGGGAGGAGCTCGTCCTCGGGCACGACCTCGCGTACCAGGCCTGCATCGAGGGCCTGCTGGGCGTCGAGGATCTCGGCCGAGTAGACGAGCTCCAGGGCCTTGCCGAGGCCGACCACGCGCGGCAGGAACCAGGTCGAGCATGCCTCGGGCACGATGCCGAGCCTGCCGAAGACGAAGCCGATGCGTGCGCGCTCGGAGGCGATGCGGAAGTCCATGGGGAGCGTCATGGTCGCGCCGATGCCGACGGCGGCGCCGTTGATCGCGGCGATCACTGGCTTCGTGCAGTTGTACACGGCGAGGGAGACGCGGCCGCCGGTGTCGCGCACGCCCTGCAGGATCGCGGGGTCGTCAGGGCGCTCGATGACATCGGCCATCGTGGGCTGCATGGTCTCGTCGAGGCCGAAGACGTTCCCCTCGCGGCTGAGGTCCATCCCCGCGCAGAAAGCCTTGCCGCGCCCGGTGACGACGATCGCCTTGACCTCGTCGTCGGCGCTCGCCCTGATGTACGCGGCCTCGAGCTCGTTGGCCATCGTGACAGTGAACGAGTTCATCGCCTCGGGGCGATCCAGCGTCAGCGTGAGGATGCCGTCCTCAACGGAGTAGTCGAGGGTCTCGTACGAAGTCATGCCGTGCTCCTTGTCGGTTGCTTCAGCCGTTGGCCTGGGCGAATGCCGCGATGCGGTCGCGAACGTAAGCATCCGACAGGCCGGCCCGCTGGCGCAGCCATTCCTGGTCGCCGATGATGTGCGTCGCCTTGTCCTCGAGGCCGAGGGGCAGGATCGGCGTGCGCCAGCCATTGACCGCGAAGCCTTCCAGGACGGCGCTGCCGAAGCCGCCGAGCACGGTGTGCTCCTCGAGCGTGACGATGCCGCAGGTGCCCTCGGCGGCCGCGCGAATCGCGTCAGCGTTGAGGGGCTTGATCACCGGACACGTCAGCACGCGCACCGAAATCCCCTGGGCGTCGAGCTCGTCGGCGACAGCGAGGGCCTGCGTGACGATCGGGCCGGCGACGACCACGGTGACGTCCGTGCCCTCGCGGATGAGCAGGGGGGCGCCCGTCGAGAGGTCGATCTCGCCGCCGTGCATGAGCGGTTCCTTGTTCTTGCCCAGGCGCAGGTACGCGGGCGAGGGGTCGGCCAGGATCTCGCGGACCGCTGCGCGGCACTCGTACGCATCGGCGGGGGAGTACACGCGCATGCCGGGCAGTGCCCGCAGGATCGACATGTCCTCGACTGCGTGGTGGGTGTAGCCGAGCGACCCGTATGCCAGGCCGGCGCCGACGGACACGATGGTCACCCCGAGTCCGTGGTAGCACACGTCGTTTCGGATCTGCTCCAGCGGCCGCAGCGTCGGGAAGTTGGAGATCGAGTAGACGAACGGGCGGCGGCCGGAGGCCGCCATGCCGGCTGCGATGCCGACCATCGACTGCTCTGCGACTCCGCAGTTCAGGAATTGCCTGGGGTAGGTGTCGCCGAAGGCTGCGACGACGCCGAATCCGAGGTCGCCGACGAGCAGCATGATGTCGGGATTGGCGGCGGCTTCCTCGTTGAGAACCTTCACGAATGCATCGCGCATGATCAGGCCTCCGTGCCGTTGTCGGTGGTGTTGGTCTCGAGCTGCGCGAGCGCAGATGCCACGTGCTCGGCATTGGGCACCAGGGTGTGCCACTCGACCTTGTCTTCCATGAAGTCGACGCCCTTGCCCTTGGTGGTGTTCGCGATGATCGCGCGCGGACGGTCGCTGCGCGTGCGCATGGCGTCCGCCAGGGCGGAGTAGTCGTGGCCGTCGATCTCCACCACGTCCCAGCCGAAGGAGCGCCACTTGTCGGCGAAGGGCTCGAGCCCGAGCACGTCCTCGGTACGTCCGAGGATCTGCAGCTGGTTGCGGTCGACGATCACGGTGACATTGCGCAACTTGTGGTGGGCCGCCATGAGAGCCGCCTCCCAGTTGCTGCCCTCGGCGCATTCGCCGTCGGAGAGCACGACGAAGACCCGGCGGTCGATGCCGTCGAGGGAGTCGGTGAGCGCTCGCCCGACGCCGAAGGGCAGGGCGTGCCCGAGGGCACCGGTCGAGAACTCGACGCCCGGGATGCCGTGCGCCGTCACGTGGCCGCCGAGGTGCGAGCCGTCGAGGTAGTAGTCGTCGAGCCACTCGAGCGGGAAGTAGCCGGCATGCGCCATGACCGCGTACACGCCCGATGCGGAGTGGCCCTTGGAGACGAGGACGATGTCGCGAGCAGGGTCTTGCGTCCGTGACGGATCGACGCTGGCCACGCCGGCATACAAGGTGGCCAGGATGTCGATCACCGACAGGGCCGCGCCGATATGCGAGGCGCCTGAGCGCGAGCACATGGTGACGGCGCTGATGCGGGCCCGACGGGCCAGCTCTGCTGCGCTCGCGGGCGGGGCGTCCGGGGAGAGTGTCATGTCGTTCCTAGTGGCGGGAGGCGGTTTACGCAAGATACTTGGACACCATATAGTCGGATACGCAAGAATACCCGAGGTTCCGGCCTGCGGGTGGAATTGGATACAATCCACACCGCGTAGTCGCCCATCGAGTCAATGCATACGTGCGTCAGAAAGGACGACCATGAAGGTCGCAGTCTGTGTGAAGCAGGTTCCCGATACGTGGGCTGAGAAGGCCCTGAAGGCGTCCGATTCCACGCTGGATCGCGAGTCCGCCGATGGCGTCATGAACGAGCTCGACGAGTACGCGGTCGAAGAGGCCCTCAAGCTCGTCGAAGCCAACGGTGGCGAGGTCGTGGTTGTCTCGATGGGCCCCGAGCGCGCCGCTGAGACCGTGCGCAAGGCGCTGAGCATGGGTGCCGACTCGGGCATCCACCTGGTCGACGATGCCTTCGCCGGCTCTGACGCCCTTGCCACCAGCTACGCGCTGGCGAAGGTGCTCGAAGGCCGCGGCTTCGACCTGATCGTGTTCGGCTCGGAGTCGACGGATGCCCGCATGAGCGTGGTGCCGGCGATGGTGGCCGAGCGCATGGGCGTCGCCCAGCTGACCTTCGCGCAGAAGGTCGACGTCGCCGGCGCGAACGTCACCATCGAGCGCGCGACCGAGACCGGCTCCGACACCGTCTCCGCCGCGATGCCGGCCGTCGTGTCCGTCGTCGAGAAGATCAACGAGCCGCGCTACCCGTCGTTCAAGGGCATCATGGCCGCGAAGAAGAAGCCGGTCGAGACCCTCACCGTCGCTGACGCCGGACTCGATGCGGCCAAGCTCGGCCTGTCGGCGGCCTGGAGCCAGGTCAACGACTTCGCAGCCCGCCCGGCCAAGGCCGCTGGCACCGTCGTGACAGACGAAGGCAATGGCGGCGCTGCGCTCGCCGGCTTCCTGTCCGAGCAGAAGTTCATCTAGGCAACGCCGAGACATAAGCGAAGGGAACAAGAAATGGCTGCAGTTCTGGTCCTGGTCGAGCAGGCCGACGGCGTTGTCAAGAAGGCGACCTCCGAACTCCTCACCGCGGCACGCCGCCTGGGCGAGCCTGTTGCCGTGTGGGTCGGCGGGGGCATCAACGATGCCGCAGTCGCTGCGCTCGGCGAGTTCGGCGCCACCTCGGTGCTGGTCGCCGATGTCGCCACCAACCACCCCGTCGCCCCGATCGCCGACGCACTCGCTGCCGCGGTCGCGCAGACCTCGCCCGCCGCAGTTCTGATCGCGTCGAGCGCGACCGGCAAGGAGGCCGCAGGCCGACTTGCCGTCAAGATCGACTCCGGCGTCATCACCGATGCAGTCGACATCGATGCCAACGCGGTTGCCACGCAGTCGGTATTCGGCGGCTCGACCATCGTGCACTCGAAGGTCACGCACGGCACCCCGATCATCACGGTGCGCGTGAACTCGGTCAGCCCTGAGGCTGCCCCCGCATCGTGCTCGAAGGCCGACCTTGCCGTGACGCTGTCACCGTCCTCGACGCTGGCGACGATCACCGGCTCGTCGGCCGCGGTCAAGGGCGGTCGCCCCGACCTCGCCGAGGCGCAGATCGTGGTATCGGGCGGCCGCGGAGTCGGCTCGGCCGAGGGCTTCGCCGTCGTCGAGGCACTCGCCGACGCGCTCGGCGCCGCAGTCGGCGCATCCCGTGCGGCAACGGATGCCGGCTGGTACCCGCATCAGTTCCAGGTGGGCCAGACCGGGAAGACCGTCTCGCCGCAGCTGTACGTGGCCAACGGGATCTCCGGCGCCATCCAGCACCGTGCGGGCATGCAGACCTCCAAGACCATCGTCGTGGTCAACAAGGACCCCGAGGCGCCGATCTTCGAACTGGCCGACTACGGCGTCGTGGGCGACCTGTTCGCCGTCCTGCCGCAGTTGACCGAAGAGATCGCCAAGCGCAAGGCCTGATCAATTGGCAGACAAGCCATGGGTGATGCGCACGTATGCGGGGCATTCCTCCGCGCAGGCGTCCAACGAGCTGTACCGGCGTAACCTCGCCAAGGGCCAGACTGGCCTGTCGATCGCCTTCGACCTGCCCACGCAGACCGGCTACGACCCGGATTCGCCGCTTGCGCGCGGCGAGGTCGGCAAGGTGGGCGTGCCGGTGGTGCACCTGGGCGACATGCGCGCCCTGCTCGACGGCATACCGCTCGATCGCATGAACACGTCGATGACGATCAATGCGACTGCAGTGTGGCTGTACGCGCTCTACGTCGCCGTGGCCGACGAGCAGGGCTCGGACCGTTCGCTGCTGTCGGGCACCACGCAGAACGACATCATCAAGGAGTACCTGTCGCGCGGCACGTACGTGTTCCCGCCGGCGGCCTCGATGAGGCTGACCACGGACCTCATCGCCTGGAGCGTGGCGAATACGCCGAAGTGGAACCCGATCAACATCTGCAGCTACCACCTGCAGGAGGCCGGGGCCACGCCCGTGCAGGAGGTGTCCTTCGCGCTCGCGACGGCCATCGCCGTGCTCGATGCAGTGCGTGAATCGGGGCAGGTCTCGCCGGAGGCGATGACAGACGTCGTGCAGCGCATCTCGTTCTTCGTCAATGCAGGCATGCGCTTCGTCGAGGAACTGTGCAAGATGCGCGCCTTCGTCGACCTGTGGGACGAGATCACCCGCGAGCGCTATGGCATTGCCGACGAGAAGGCCCGTCGGTTCCGCTACGGCGTCCAGGTGAATTCCCTGGGCCTGACCGAGGCGCAGCCGGAGAACAATGTCCAGCGGATCGTGCTGGAGATGCTGGGCGTGACACTGTCGAAGAAGGCCCGCGCGCGGGCCGTGCAGCTGCCCGCGTGGAACGAGGCGCTGGGCCTGCCCCGGCCGTGGGACCAGCAGTGGAGCCTTCGCCTGCAGCAGGTCCTGGCCCTGGAGTCCGACCTGCTCGAGTACGACGACCTGTTCGATGGCTCGACCGTGATCGAGGCGAAGGTCGAGTCGATCAAGGCGGCCGCCCGGGAGCAGCTGGCGCGCATCGAGGACATGGGCGGCGCTGTCGCCGCCGTCGAGTCCGGCTACTTGAAGACGCAGCTGGTGGCATCGCATGCCGAGCGCCGGCGCCGCGTGGAGTCCGGCGAGGAGATCGTCGTCGGGGTGAATGCGTTCACCACGAGCGAGCCGAGCCCGCTCATGGCCGATGCCGATGCGGCGATCCTGCGCGTCGACCCGGCAGTCGAAGCCGAGGCGATCGAGGCCCTGGCCGCGTGGCGCGCGACTCGCGACAGCTCGGCTGCCGCCGACGCGCTGGAGCGCCTGGTTGCCGACGCCGGCTCCGGGGCGAACCTCATGGA
>CAYFLP010000090.1:0-3365 GCA_964344045.1 uncultured Bifidobacteriaceae bacterium | reverse complement strand
GCTGGCGTGCCGACCGTGACCAGTCCGGCGTCGACGAGGCAATCGCCCGTCTCGTCGCTGACGCGAACTCCGGGGCGAACCTCATGGAGGCCTCGCTGGAATGCGCACGGGCCGGCGTCACCACCGGGGAATGGGCCGGTGCCTTGCGCGAGGTCTTCGGCGAGTACCGCGCACCCACCGGCGTGGCCGGGGCGATTGCCACCGGAGATCGGGTGGGCCTGGCCGAGCTGCGCAGCGAGGTGGCCTCTGCAGGTGAGCGGCTGGGGCACCGCCTGCGCATCCTCGTCGCGAAGCCCGGCCTTGACGGCCATTCCAACGGAGCGGAGCAGGTGGCAGTGGCGGCGCGCGACGCGGGCTTCGAGGTCGTCTACCAGGGCATCCGCCTGACGCCCGTCGAGATCGTCGCCGCTGCGGCTCAGGAGGACGTCGATTGCGTCGGCCTGTCGATCCTGTCTGGCTCGCACCTGCAGGCCGTGCCGCCGATCCTCGAGGGCCTGCGCGATCACGGCATGGGCGAGGTGCCGGTGATCGTCGGCGGCATCATCCCCGACTCCGATGCCCGCGCACTGATGGACCTGGGCGTCGCTGCCGTCTTCACCCCCAAGGACTACGACCTGGTCGCGGTGATGCGACGCGTGCTCCAGGTCGTCGAGGCAAGCAAGCAACTGATCGGCTAGGCGCCACGCAACCCGCGGGCGCACCACTGGAGAGGAATACCGATGGCACAGCAGCTGCGTTCACGCCGGTCGAACCTGGCGGTTCCGGGCTCGAGCCCGAAGATGCTTGATAAGGCTCGCGGCCTGGCGGCCGACCAGGTGTTCATGGACATCGAGGACGCCGTTGCCCCGATCGCCAAGCCCGAGGCGCGCAAGAACATCGTGCAGGCGCTCAATGAGGGCGGCTATGAGGGCAAGACCCGCACGGTTCGCGTGAACGACTGGACCACCCAGTGGACCTACGCCGATGTGGTGGAGGTCGTCGAGGGCGCTGGCCCGAACCTGGACTGCATCATGCTGCCCAAGGTCCAGACTCCCGAGCAGGTCGTCGCGCTCGACCTGCTGCTGACGCAGATCGAGAAGTCGACCGGGCAGGAAGTCGGCCGCATCGGCATCGAGGCGCAGATCGAGAACGCCCTCGGCCTGATCAACGTCGATGCGATCGCGACGGCGAGCCCGCGCGTGGAGACCATCATCTTCGGCCCGGCTGACTTCATGGCCAGCATCAACATGAAGTCGCTCGTGGTGGGCGAGCAGCCCCCGGGCTACGACGTGGGCGATGCGTACCACTACATCCTGATGCGGATCCTGATGGCGGCTCGTGCGCACGACAAGCAGGCCATCGACGGCCCGTACCTGGCGATCAAGGACCTCGAGGGGTACCGCCGCGTCGCCGGCCGCAGCGCGGCGCTGGGCTTCGACGGCAAGTGGGTGCTGCATCCCGATCAGGTCGCGGCGGCGAACGAGGTGTTCTCGCCGAAGCAGGAGGACTACGACCACGCCGAGCTCATCCTCGACGCATACGACTACTACACCTCTGCTGAGGGAGGGGCCCGTGGTGCAGTCATGCTCGGCGACGAGATGATCGACGAGGCCTCGCGCAAGATGGCCCTCGTCATCTCGGCCAAGGGGCGCGCTGCGGGCATGCAGCGCACCAAGTCCTTCGAGAAGCCGGAGGCCTGATCGTGGCGCGACTTGCCCAGACAGAGGGCCTGACCGAGGATCAGAAGGACATCCTGGCTGCGGTCAAGGAGTTCGTCGACAACGAGATCATCCCGGTTGCCCAGGAGCTCGAGCATGCGGACGAGTATCCGCAGGCGATCGTCGATGGCCTGAAGGAGATGGGCGTCTTCGGCCTGATGATCCCGGAGGAGTACGGGGGCCTGGGCGAGTCGCTGCTGACGTACGCGCTGGTCGTGGAGGAGATCGCCCGCGGGTGGATGAGCGTGTCGGGTGTGATCAACACTCACTTCATCGTCGCGTACATGGTGATGCAGCACGGCACCGACGAGCAGAAGGCGTACTACCTGCCGCGCATGGCGACGGGAGAGGTCACCGGTGCGTTCTCGATGTCCGAGCCCGGTTGCGGCTCTGATGTCGCTGCGATCACGAGCAAGGCAGTGCGTGTGTCGGGCGAGCAGGGTGATGAGTTCATCTTGAATGGCGCGAAGATGTGGCTGACCAATGGCGGCACGTCGAGCCTGGTTGCCGTGCTGGTGCTGACGCCGGAGGAAGCCGCCGACGGCTCGAGCGTCTACAAGAAGATGACGACCTTCCTCGTCGAGAAGCCGCGCGGCTACGGCGAGGTCCGTCCGGGTCTGACCGTGCCGGGCAAGATCCACAAGATGGGCTACAAGGGCGTCGACACCACCGAGCTGGTGATGGACGGCCTGCGGCTTCCGGCGGATGCGATCCTCGGCGGGGTTCCGGGCAAGGGCTTCTACCAGATGATGGACGGCGTCGAGGTCGGCCGCGTCAACGTCGCTGCCCGCGCGTGCGGCATCAGCATCCGCGCGTTCGAGCTCGGTGCGGAGTACGCGCAGCAGCGCGTGACGTTCGGCAAGCCGATCGCCGATCACCAGGCCGTTGCCTTCCGTCTTGCCGACATGGCCGTGAAGGTCGAGGCCGCGCACCAGATGATGGTCATGGCCGCCCGCAAGAAGGACTCCGGCGAGCGCAACGACATGGAAGCCGGCATGGCCAAGTACCTCGCCAGCGAGTACTGCAAGGAGGTCGTCGAGGACTCCTTCCGGATCCACGGTGGCTACGGCTACTCCAAGGAGTACGAGATCGAGCGCCTGTACCGCGAGGCGCCGATGATGCTCATCGGCGAGGGCACCGCCGATATCCAGCGCATGATCATCGCCCGCCGCCTGCTCGAGGAATACAAGACCCGAGGCTGAGATGCGGATCCCGTGCGTGGGGGCGATCGTCGTCGATGACGGCGGTCGCCTCCTGCTCATCAGGCGGGCCAATCCGCCCGCGCAGGGCACCTGGTCGGTTCCCGGCGGGCGGGTCGAGCCAGGGGAGACGGACGAGGACGCCGTGGTGCGCGAGCTCCTGGAGGAGACCGGCTTGCGCGGCATGGTCGAGCGAGAGGTCGGCGCCATCGAGCGCGCAGCCCCGGGCGGCGGTACCTACGTGATCCGGGACTTCCTGTTGTCAGTCGACAGGGCCGGCGAGCCGACGGCGGGAGATGACGCTGCAGAAGCGGCCTGGTTCACGCCTGCGCAGGTCCGCGCGCTCGAGACCAGTCCCGGCCTGGTCGAGGTCCTGACCGGGTGGGGCATCCTCCCGGACGTCATCAGCTAGCCCGCGCCCATGGCACGCATAGCGGTCTCGCCCACCAAGCTCGACACCTGGCAGGAC
>CAYFLP010000089.1:0-9488 GCA_964344045.1 uncultured Bifidobacteriaceae bacterium | reverse complement strand
CTGCCCGAGGCCATGCGCGACCTGGGGGCACAGGTCATCCTCGCCAACGCCTACCACCTGTACCTGCAGCCCGGGCCCGGGCTCGTCGACCGTGCAGGGGGCGTCGCGGCCTTCATGGGCTGGGACGGCCCCACGATCACCGACAGCGGCGGCTTCCAGGTGCTGAGCCTGGGAGTGGGCTTCAAGAAGGTGCTGGCCATGGACGTGTCGGCAATGCAGTCCGACGACGTGATCGCGCACGGCAAGGACAGGCTCGCGCACGTCGACGACGACGGCGTCACCTTCAAGTCCCATCTCGACGGCTCCATGCACCGCTTCACCCCCGAGGTGTCGATGCAAGTGCAGCACCAGCTCGGCGCGGACATCATGTTCGCGTTCGACGAGTGCACGACCTTGCTCAATACCCGCGAATACCAAGAGCTGTCGGTCTCGCGCACGCAGCGCTGGGCCGAGCGGTGCGTGGCAGAGCACCTGCGCCTGACCGATGCGCGCGAGGGCAGGCCCTACCAAGCGCTTTTCGCGGTAGTCCAAGGTGCGCAGTACGAGGACTTGCGGCGGAAGTCCGCGCGCGAGCTCGCTTCGCTCGACGTAGACGGCTTCGGCATCGGAGGCGCGCTCGAGAAGGATCAGCTCGGCACCATCGTCCGCTGGGTGACGGACGAGCTCCCCGAGGGAAAGCCACGCCACTTGCTCGGCATCGGCGACCCCGTCGACTTCTTCGGGGCGGTCGAGGCGGGGGCGGACACCTTCGACTGCGTGGCTCCGTCGCGCAATGCCCGCAACGGCACGGTGTTCCACCCCGATGGCCGCTTCCACATCACCAACGGCCGCTACCGGGACGACTTCGCGCCGATCGACGACGAGTGCGACTGCTACACGTGCTCGCACCACACTCGTGCCTACGTCCACCACCTGTTCAAGGCCAAGGAGATGCTTGCCTCGACGCTTGCCACGATCCACAACGAGCGCTACATCGTGCGCCTCGTCGATGCGATCAGGGAAGCCATCATCGATGGCACCTACGCGGACTTCCGGGACGAGACCCTCTCGAGGCTCGGCAGGCGCGGGGCCTGACTAGCCCGTGGGCAGGTCGAGTGCGTAGGTGGGCTCGCGACGCTTGACCCAGGCGATGACACGGTACGTGACGGGGAGCATGACGACCTCGACCGTCACCTTGTACGCGAAGCCCACGGCCACGTAGTTGGCGAAATCGGTGAAGGCCATGCCGAAGGCGAGGGCGTAGATGCCGCAGAACGTGAGGGTGTCGCCGAACTCGCCGACGATGGTCGAGCCGACGAGGCGGACCCATAGCAGGCGTTCGTGGGTGCGCTCCTTGATCTTCACCAGGACATAGGAGTTCAGGAACTGGCCGATGAGGTACCCGGCCAGGCTCGCGACCACGATGGCGGGCACGAACCCGAGGACCGACTCGAAGGCATCCTGGTTCTCCCAGAAGTCGGCGGGCGGGGCCAGTTGCACGAGCCAGAAGCTGATGGCCGCGATGATCGCCATGGCGAATCCGATCCAGATCGCCTTGCGAGTGGCCTTGAACCCGTACACCTCGCTCAGGACGTCGCCGATCACGTAGGTGAGGGGGAACAGGATCGCTCCGCCGTCGAATGTCAGGGGCCCGATCGCGATGAGCTTCGTGGCGCCGATGTTCGAGATCAGGAGCAGGGCGACGAAGACGGCGACGATGACCGGATACAGGCTTGACCCCACGAGCGCGAAGTGCGCGTGAGCCAGGTCGTGGTGCGCTGGCGCACCTGATGGGCGATAGTCATCGTGCATGGCCGGCCAATTCAACCAGCACCCTCACGCGAGCCCGACCTGGACCGCTCGGTAGGCAAGTTCGGCCCGGCGCCTGGTGCCCAGCTTGGTCATGGCATTGGCCAGGTGGAACTTCACGGTGGATTCGCTGACGAACAGCTCTGCGGCGACCTGCTTGTTCGACCGGCCCTTGGCGACGAGCTGGACCACCTGGCGCTCGCGATCGGAGAGCGTGGCCTCCCTGGGCAGGGAGCCGCCGAAGGTGCGCGCCACGACCGATGCGACGTGCGGGCTGAAGGCGCCGTCGCCGTGCTCTACGGACTGCACCATCTTGCCCAGCTCGTCGGGAGTGGAGGACTTGAGCGCGTAGCCAGAGGCCCCTCGGCGCAGTGCCTCGACGACGACGAGTTCTGACAGCGCTGCAGTGAGCACGAGGACGCGTACCTCCGGGAACTGGCGATGGATCTCCTGCAGCAGTGCCAGGCCTGCCGTCGTGTCGTCCGTCAGGTCGACGTCGATGATCACGAGATCGGGTTCCAGCGCCGCTATCTGGTCCAGGGCGGTGGGGGAGTCGCCGCTCTCGGACACCACGGCCAGGCCCGGCCGGCGCTCGAGGACAGTCCGCACGCCGGCTCGGTAGATGATGTTCGAGTCGACCAAGGCAATGCGGACGCGAGCGTTCGGTGCCCGGTAGGACCGAGGCAACGACTGCTCGAGGCTCACCTGGGAAACCTAGCCGAATGGCCAGGGGGAGGGCAGTCCTTTCGGGGAGTTGCTGGCTAGTCGGCCAGGTTTGCCCCCTGGCACCTGTGATGTGGTTCATATGGTCTGCATCACATGCGGCTGTCAGCCGCCACCGTGAGAAGGAGCGCCCATGACGGTTTATGCAGCCCCGGGTCAGCCCGGGAGCCCCATGGCCTACAAGTCCCGCTACGACAACTACATCGGCGGCCAGTACGTCCCGCCGAGTGGCGGGCAGTACTTCGAGAACATCACGCCGATCACGGGCCAGGTGTTCTGCGAGGTGGCACGCGGGAACGCTGCCGACATCGAATTGGCATTGGATGCCGCCCATGCAGCGGCGCCGGCGTGGGGTGCAACCTCGCCCACCGAGCGGGCCAACATCCTGCTCAAGATCGCCGACCGCATGGAGGCGAACCTGGAAGCACTGGCGGTAGCCGAGACCTGGGAGAACGGCAAGCCGATCCGCGAGACCACTTTCGCGGACATGCCCTTGGCCATCGATCACTTCCGCTACTTCGCCGGCGCACTTCGCGCTCAGGAAGGCACCATCGGCGAGATCAACAACGACACCATCGCGTACCACTTCCATGAGCCCCTCGGCGTAGTCGCGCAGATCATCCCGTGGAACTTCCCCATCCTGATGGCCGTGTGGAAGCTTGCTCCGGCTCTTGCTGGCGGCAACTGCGTCGTGCTGAAGCCTGCCGAGCAGACTCCCGTGTCGATCCACTTCTGGCTCTCGCTGGTTGAGGACCTGCTCCCGCCGGGCGTGCTGAACATCGTCAACGGCTTCGGTGTCGAAGCCGGCAAGCCCCTGGCATCCTCGCGCCGGGTCGCGAAGGTCGCGTTCACCGGCGAGACCACGACGGGCCGGCTGATCATGCAGTACGCGGCTGAGAACATCATCCCTGTCACCCTGGAGCTTGGCGGCAAGAGCGCCAACATCTTCTTCGACGACGTGGCCTCCGAGCACGACGACTTCTACGACAAGTGCCTCGAGGGCTTCACCATGTTCGCCCTCAATCAGGGAGAGGTGTGCACGTGCCCCTCGCGTGCGCTCATCGAGAGCGGCATCTATGACTCGTTCCTGGCCAATGCCGTGGCGCGCACGAAGCTCGTCAAGCAAGGCAATCCCTTGGACATGTCGACGATGATCGGCGCGCAGGCGAGCAACGACCAGCTGGAGAAGATCCTGTCCTACATCGAGATCGGCAAGGCCGAAGGCGCACGCGTTCTGACCGGCGGCGAGCGCGTCGACCTCGGTGGAGACCTATCGGGCGGCTTCTATGTAGCGCCGACGATCTTCGAGGGCAACAACTCGATGCGCATCTTCCAGGAGGAGATCTTCGGGCCAGTCGTGTCGGTGACTCACTTCAGCGGCTTCGACGACGCCATGAAGATCGCCAACGACACGCTATACGGCCTGGGTGCCGGCGTGTGGACCCGCAACGGCACCACGGCCTACCGTGCCGGACGTGAGATCAAGGCAGGTCGAGTCTGGACCAACTGCTACCACGACTACTCCGCGCACGCGGCTTTTGGCGGCTACAAGCAATCAGGCATCGGCCGCGAGACCCACTTGAAGATGCTCGAGCACTACCAGCAGACGAAGAACCTGCTGGTGTCCTACTCACCCAAGGCGCTGGGATTCTTCTAGAGATGGATCGCGTGGATGTCACCCCGGAGGCGGCGGAGCTACTTCGTCGCCTCCGGGCCATGCATGGGCCGCTCATGTTCCATCAGTCGGGCGGCTGCTGCGATGGGTCCGCGCCCATGTGCTACCTCGCGGGCGAGTTTCGCACCGGAGGCTCCGACGTGTGCCTTGAAGACCTGCGCGTCGACGGCATCGACGAGCCCATCGAGTTCTGGATGTCTGCGTCGCAGTTCGCCTACTGGGAGCACACCCACTTGACTGTCGATGTCGTGAGCGGTCGGGGCAGCGGATTCAGCCTGGAGGCACCGGAAGGCATGCGCTTCCTGATTCGATCACGTCTGTTCACCGATGACGAATTCGCGGCCCTGGCAGCGCGCCCCGTGCGGGTTGGCGGCAGCGACTAGCCTACGTGCGTGCCCCCGGCAGGATTCGAACCTGCGGCCTGCGGTACCGGAAACCGACGCTCTATCCCCTGAGCTACGGAGGCTGTGATGCCCGGCAAGGCTACCAGCGCGTGATGGATGGGCGGACAGGCGCTAGCGTCGGCTGCCGAGACCAGGCGCGGCGCATCTGCCGGGCCCCTGGACGCAGCGAAGGGAGGGCGCATGCGCGTCGCCGTCCCCGAGCGCGTGCGACCGATAACTGACTGGGTTGCCCGCGTGGGCAGGCAGTTCACGGGCTATCGCATGTCGCTCGTCGCCGGCGGTCTCGCCTATTTCGTGGCGCTATCCCTGGCACCCCTGGCCATTGCGTTCGGCACGCTAGCCGGGCTGGTCCTCAGCCCGGAGGAGGTCAAGTCCGCGCTGGAGTCGCTCGCCGACAACACCCCGGATGCGGCCCATCTCACGGCGAACACCGCGCTCAAGGAGCTCCTGGCGCTGGTCACGGGTGCGTCTGCAGCTGCTGCCAGCATCACCACGATCGTCAGCCTCGCCGTTGCCCTCTACGCATCGTCCAAGGTCGTCTACGGCGTTCGGATGGCGATGAACACCGCTTTCGCGGTGCCCGACCGCAGGGGCGGCATGCTCGAGCGCCTTGTCTCAGCCCTCGTGACGCTCGTCGGCCTGATCATCGGGGTGGTGGTCATCGTGGCCGTCACGATCATTCCCAAGATCCTGCATGACCTGGGCATCGACTCCTCGGGCATCACGACCGGACAGGCCTGGCTCGACTGGGCCATCGTTACCGTGCTGGTCTACGCGGGCGTGTGGGCCGTCCTGTCCTTTGCCCCCAGCCGTCGCCGACTGCTGTCGTGGCGGGACTGGGGAGTGCTTGTCGGAACGGTGGCCGTGATGGGCGCAACTGCCTTCGTGGGCGTCTATGTGCACTACTCGTCGACCATGAGCGCGGCGATCCTCGCGCTCGGCACGCCCGTCGTCCTGCTGCTGTGGCTGTACCTGTGCTTCATCGGAATCCTGTCGGGCGCGCTGGTCTCGGCTGATGCGCGCGCACTGCGCGATCAGGTCCCGATTCCTGGCCCACCGCCGCACGCCTGACAAAGCACGCCTGACAAAGCACGCCTGACAAAGCACGCCTGACAAAGCACGAAGGGGCCCCGCATGATGCGGGACCCCTAAGTGTTCGTCCGGATGGACGGTAGCTCTGCCAGGTCAGGCCGGGCGGACCTTGTCGGCCTGCGGGCCCTTGGGGCCGGCGACGATGTCGAACTCGACGACCTGGTTCTCCTCGAGGCTGCGGTAGCCATCGGACTGGATAGCGGAGTAGTGGACGAAGACGTCCGGTCCGCCGTCAGCCTGGGCGATGAAGCCGTAGCCCTTCTCGGCGTTGAACCACTTGACGGTTCCTTGAGCCATGTTGCATTTCTCCTTGCACGGAACGTCGCATCGGGCGGACGCCCGCTGCGCGGCCTAGCCGTTCAAACCTTTCGTCCCGTACTTCGCGCTAGCGCTCAGAAACCAGAAGACCGCCTCCGAAGGGGGCGGGCATCTCAGAACGGTGGTGCTGATGTGGCCTTGCCTACACGAGAGCATAGCCCCTCGGGCGCCTCCGGGGGAGCAGTTGAGGCACGGATAGGCTCGCCGGGTGACTCCCGAAGCGCTTGCAGCCAGCGTCGCCGCAGCCGTGCAGTCCCTCGTCGACGAGGGGGCCATCGCCGTTCCGAGCCTGCCCGAGGTCCGCATCGAGCGCCCGAAGTCCCGCGAGCACGGCGACTACGCGACCAATATCGCCATGGCGCTTGCCAAGCCCGCTGGCCTGCCGCCACGTGATCTCGCTGCCCTCATCGCGCCTCGGCTGGGGGAGCTTCCGGGCATCGCGGCGGCCGAGGTCGCCGGCCCGGGGTTCATCAACATCCGCCTCGACGCCGCCTCGCAGGGCGAGATCGTCCGGACGATCATCGACGCCGGGCCTGCCTGGGGTCACGGCACGGCACTGGCCGGGCGCACCGTGAACGTCGAGTTCATCTCGGCCAATCCCACCGGGCCGCTCCACCTCGGCCACACCCGCTGGGCCGCCGTGGGCGACGCCCTAGCCCGAGTGCTGCGTGCTGCCGGCGCCACGGTCGCGAGCGAGTTCTACGTGAACGACCGCGGCGTGCAGATGGACAAGTTCGGGGCATCGGTCATGGCCGCGGCCCATGGGCGCCCGGTGCCGGAGGACGGCTATCACGGCGGCTACATCCTCGACCTAGCTGCCGACATCGTGGCCGAGAACCCCGGCATCACGTCGCTCCCGGAGGGCGAGCAGCTAGTCGCCTTCCGCGAGGCCGCCTATACCAAGCAGCGTGCCCAGCAGGAGCACGTGCTCGACATCTTCCGCACGCACTTCGACGTGTGGGCATCGGAGCGCTCCCTGCACGACTCGGGCGCGGTCGAGCGCGGGCTCGAGCGGCTCAGGGAGCAGGGGCACATCTTCACCGAGGGCGGTGCGCTCTGGCTGCGCACGACCGACTTCGGAGACGACAAGGACCGCGTCCTGATCAAGGCCGATGGCGACTACACCTACTTCGCCTCGGATACCGCCTACTACGTCGACAAGCGGGCGCGCGGCTTCGACCTGAACATCTACCTGCTCGGCGCCGACCACCATGGCTACGTCCATCGCCTCCGTGCGGTCGCCGCATGCGCGGGAGATGACATGGATGGCAACATCGAGGTGCTGATCGGCCAGCTCGTGAAGATCACCCGGGGCGGCGAGGAGGTCAAGCTCTCGAAGCGGGCGGGCAACATCGTCACCCTCGAGGAGCTTGTCGAGGAGGTCGGCGTCGATGCCGCCCGCTACACGCTGACCCGCTATCCCGTCGACTCGCCGCTGACCATGGACCTCGAGGAGATCACCAGGGCCACGAGCGAGAACCCCGTCTTCTACGTGCAGTACGCGCATGCCCGTATCTCGTCGGTGCTGCGCAATGCCGCTGAGCTGGGGATCGACTGGCGGGGAACCGAGGTCGACCCGAGCCTGCTGGACCACGAGCGCGAGAACAACCTGCTGGGCATGCTGGCCGAGTACCCGCGCATCGTCGCTGGCGCTGCCGAGCTGCGCGAGCCGCATCGCGTCGCCCGCTACCTCGAGGACCTTGCGACGGCCTATCACCGCTTCTATGACATGTGCCGCGTCCTGCCGCGCTCGGACGAGTCGCTTGAGCCCGTGCACATCGCCCGGCTGTGGCTGTGCGCCGCCACTCGGCAGACGATCGCCAACGGCCTCGACCTGCTGGGGGTCAGCGCGCCCGAGCGCATGTAGCCCACCCGCTTGCCGACGACTTCGATGGGTGGCCTGGTGTGGCGGTTTTCCTCGCCGGAATCTGCCACACCAGGCCACCCATCGCAGGGGCAGCGGGCGTACGTGGTGGATCAGCCGGCGATGACGTCGCCCTCGGCGGCCGACACCTGCACGCCGGACTCCTCCAGGTAGGCGGAGGCCGCATCGAGGCTTCCCTCGTCGCCGCTGAGGTCGAGCACCATCCAGCCCACGTGATTCTCGATGTTCGCCCGGCGGATGCTCGGGACGACGCCGAACCGCGTGATGATCTCGTAGATCACCGGCTCGGTCACGCGGTCGGCGGGAAACGTCAGCTGCAGGTGGCGATGGGTCACGTGCCCAGTATTGCGCCCGAGCGGTCGGGAATCCGGCACGTTCGCGCACGTGGGTAGCCTGTGCAGGTGACCAGCGCCCCCGTCGACGTGAACGCACTAGCCGCCGTCGTGTGGCCGGGCTCGGCGCAGCGCAATGCAGCCGGTGCCCTCGAAGTCGGAGGCGTCGACGTCCGCGATGCGGTGGCCGAGCATGGCTCGCCCCTCTATGTGTACGACGAGGCCGACGTCCGGGCGCGTGCGCGGCGCTACCGAGGTGCCTACCTCGATGCCGGGGCACGCATCGTCTACTACGCCGCCAAGGCCTTCCTGTGCACGACCGTCGCGAAGTGGGTCACCGAGGAGGGCCTCGGCGTCGACGTGGCCTCGAGCGGAGAGCTCGCCGTGGCGCTGCGCGCTGGCGTCGACCCCGAGCGCATCGTGCTGCACGGAAACAACAAGTCGATGCAGGAGATCGTCGAGGCAGTCGAGGCCGGTGTCGGCCGCATCGTCATCGACTCGATGGAGGAAATCGTCCGCGTCGCCGACGCCGCGACCCATGCCGGCGTCGTCCAGAAGGTCCTGATCCGCCTCACTGTCGGCGTCGAGGCCCACACCCACGAGTTCATCGCCACTGCGCACGAGGACCAGAAGTTCGGCCTGTCGACGAGCTCCGGTGCCGCAGCCGAAGCGGTCGCCCGCATCATGAAGCTGCCGTGCCTGGAGTTCATGGGCATCCACTCCCACATCGGCTCGCAGATCTTCGACGCTGCCGGTTTCGAGGCAGCTGCTGCCCGCGTGGTCTCCTTCGCCCAGGAGCTCTGGGACAAGCAGGGCATCGAGGTCGAGGAATTCGACCTCGGCGGTGGATTCGGCATCGCCTACCTCGATGCCGACGACCCCCTCGACGAGGTCCACATGGCCCTGCAGATCGGCGACGTCGTTGGCAAGGAGTGCGCCGAGGCTGGCCTGCCCATGCCGGCTCTCGCCTTCGAGCCGGGTCGCGCGATCGTCGGGCCGGCTGGCATCACGGTCTACGAGGTCGGCACCGTCAAGCCCGTGCACCTCGACGGCGGGGCCGTCCGCACGTACGTGTCCGTCGACGGTGGCATGAGCGACAACATTCGCACCGCCCTCTACGGCGCGGAGTACACCGTCGTGCTCGCCTCGCGCATCTCCACTGCCGAGCCTGTGCTGTGCCGTGTCGTGGGCAAGCACTGCGAGTCCGGCGACATCGTCGTCCGCGATGCCTGGCTTCCGGGCGACATCACCGCGGGCGACCTGGTGGCGGT
>CAYFLP010000088.1:0-9555 GCA_964344045.1 uncultured Bifidobacteriaceae bacterium | reverse complement strand
CCGAGGCTCACCGTGTCGAAGCGTGGGGAGGAGGTGTGCAGCAGCACGATGTCGGGCCAGTAGCGATCCCGGTAGAGCAGCGGCACCAGGCTCAGGCGGCTGGGGATGTATTCGAGCCGTGGGTGGTGCCGCATGCCCGGGCCAACGAAGGTCGTCTCGTACGTGACGCCCTCGCGATCGGGCAGCCCCTTCTGCGCATTGAGCATGTGGAGTCGGTATTCGGGGACGCTCTCGTCGAGTGCCTTCAGCAGCACATGGGGAGTGGCGAAGTTGCCGGAGGCGACGACACGCGGGTTCTCGGGCAGTGACGAGAGCAGTGACTTCAACTGGTCTATCGAGATAACCCGCATGTCCCCATTCTCCCATTCGCGTGACCTTCGTTGCGAAGGCCACGGATGTCCGCTGTGACACAATCTCGACCATGCAGCCCGTCGTTGGCGAGCCCATCCAGTGGGCCGACACCAAGGTTTACGTCGCCGGCCATAACGGCCTGGTCGGCTCGGCTATCGTCCGAGCCCTCGAGGCCCAGGGAGTGGGCGAGGTCATCGGCTGGAGGTCGGGCGAGCTCGACCTCCGCGATCGCGAGGCCACGATGGACGCCATCAGCCAGGCCAGGCCCGACATCATCATCGACGCTGCGGCCAAGGTCGGCGGCATCATGGCCAACTCCACCTACCCGGTGGAGTTCCTCAAGGACAACGTCCTCATCCAGACGAATGTCATGGACGCGGCCCACGCGAACGACATCGATCGCCTGCTCTTCCTCGGCTCCTCGTGCATCTACCCGCGTCATGCCACGCAGCCGATCCGCGAGTCGAGCCTGATGACCGGCCCGCTCGAGCCGACCAACCAGGCCTACGCCATGGCCAAGATCTCCGGCATCTTCTACATCGAGGCGCACCGCACCCAGTACGGCCGCCACTGGATCTCCGGCATGCCGACGAACCTCTACGGCCCCAAGGACAACTTCGACCTGCAGACCTCGCACGTGCTGCCGGCCTTCATCCGCCGCTTCCACGAGGCGAAGGCCTCCGGGGCGCCGACCGTCACCGTGTGGGGCACCGGCGCACCTCGCCGCGAGTTCCTCCACGTCGACGACCTCGCGCAGGCCGTACTCGTCCTGCTCGAGCGCTACGACTCCCCCGAGACCATCAACATCGGCCTCGGCGACGACATGCCGATCAAGGAGCTCGCCGAGACCGTCGCCTCCGTCGTGGGCTTCGAGGGCGAGATCGAATGGGACACCACCAAGCCCGACGGCATGCCCCGCAAGCTCCTCGACACCTCGCGCATCAACGCCCTTGGGTGGCAGCCGACCATCTCGCTGCGCGATGGCGTGGCCAGCACCTACGCCTGGTACGTCGAGAACTACGCGGCCTGAGATGCCCGAGGCAAGCGACCCGACGTCGGTCCTGCTTCCGGGCAGGCAGGGCCTGCTCGTCAGGCTCACCTGCAAGGAGGGCATGCGAGCAGCGATGCTCGATCGGCTCAATGCCTATGCCGACGGCCTCGCGGAGGAGCCGGGCACCGAGATGTACCTCGTGTCGGTGGATCCTGAGAATGCCAATCTCGTGTGGCTCTACGAGATCTTCCGCGACGCCGATGCCCAGAACGAGCACCGCGCTGCCACCGGCTTCGCCGACCTGATGGGCGAACTGCCCGACCTGCTCGACGGCCCGCCCGCCGTGCTGGCCATGGAGCCATTGCGCATGAGCGTGCAAGACCACCTGCTGACGGAGGACTGGACCCTGTGATTCTCGAACTCGCGCAGGTGCGCATCAAGGACGGCGAAGCAGATGCATTCGTCGAGGCCCTGCGCACGGCGGCCACCACTGTCCTGCCCCAGGCCGAGGGCTTCCTCGGCTTCGAGGCGCATGGCTGGTGCGTCGAGCGACCCGATGTCTTCTTGTTCACGATCCGCTGGAACACCCTCGAGGACCACACGGACTCGTTCCGCGGCGGCGAGCTGTTCACCTCCTGGCGCGAGCTCATCGGGCCGTACTTCGCGGATGCACCGCACGTGGAGCACTTCGGCTGACCTCCAGCCGCTGCCTGGCGCCGCGCGGGCCGTTGACCGTCAGGTGAACGGCGGCCGGTCGTCGAAGCGCAGGCTGGCCTTGCCCGACGCGCGCCACAGGCGCGCGACGACGTCGGTGTCCTCGGGGGTCACGAGATTGCCCATGACGCGCAGCGCGACGGTCATCAGGCCGCGCGAGCGCATGCCCCACGGGCCGTACCGGGCGAGGAAGCCCGGGTGGGTCAGCAAGCCGGCCAGGCGGCGGGCGATCGAGAAGGCCGAGCCGTAGCGCTCGCTCAGCGCAGGGCCCCAGGCAGCGGCATAGTCGAGGGAGGAATTCGGCACCGTGCTCGCGAGCAGTTGAGCGGCGAGGTGACCGGTCTCGAGCCCGTAGTCGATGCCCTCGCCATTGAGCGGGTTGACGCAGCCGGCGGCGTCGCCGACCAGGACCCAGTTCGGGCCGGCCACTCCGCTGACAGCACCGCCCATCGGCAGCAGCGCCGACCACTCACCACGCAGCTCGCCGCGCAACTGCCAGGTCTCGCGCTGCGCCTGCGCGTAGTGGGCGAGCAGGCTGCGCAGGTTGATGTCCGCCGGATTCCTGGCGGTCGCCAGCGTGCCCACGCCGATGTTGACGTCGCCGCCGCCGAGCGGGAATACCCACCCATAGCCAGACAGCAGCTCGTCCTGCTCACCGCGCAGTTCCAGGTGGGAGGAGATCCACGGGTCCTCGCTGCGATCGCTCGCAATGTAGGCCCGGGCAGCGACTCCATAGGCGGTCGTGCGGTGCCATTCGCGGCCGAGCACGCGGCCGAGTTGCGACCGCGCACCGTCGGCGACCACGAGGCGGCGGCACGCGATCTCGCGCCGAGGGGCATCCCGGCCAGTGCCCGCCTGGAAGACGACCCCGCGGACCTGGCCGCCCTCGATGCGCACGTCGACAGCGCGCTGGCCTTCGACCGGCACGGCACCGGAATCGAGGGCGACCTGCCGGATGGCGGCATCGAGCTCCATGCGCGGCGCGGCGCTGCCGTATGCCGGGAGCGAGCCGCCCGGCCAGGGCAGGTAGAGCTCCTGCCCGAAGCCGGCCGCCCGCAGGCCGTAGTTGCGGGTGCGGGCGAAGGCCCAGTCGTCGAGACCGAGGCTGTGCAGCTCGGCAATCGCCCGCGGGGTCAGGCCATCGCCACAGGGCTTGTCACGGGGGAAGGTCTCGGCGTCCACCAGCACCACGTCGAGCCCGGCGCGCGCAGCCCAGGCCGCCGACGACGAGCCCGCAGGGCCGGCACCGACGACGAGAACGTCGGTCGCTTCAGCCATGTGCTCTTCCTGTCGTCCATCTGGGGGACACCAGCCGGTCAGTTCGCGGTTGGCGAGTGCCTATCGTTGCATGCATGCGCACAGCCCTGATCGCCGTCACCGTCTCTGCCCTCACCGCAGTCGCGACCGTCGCCGCCATGACCGCCAGCGACGCCGCGACCGGCACCGGCTCCTATGCCGCCTGGACGACGTCCGGCACGAGCGGCACGGCCACGTTCGCCGGCACCTATTTCACCGATGCCACGGCCGAGCGCACCAACGGCAGCTGGGACACCCCCAGCGGCTCCTCCACCTGGCTGTCGGCCCAGACCCCCTTCGGGGCCGAGTACGGCTCCTCGCAGGGCAAGGGCTACCTGAACGTCGCCCTGCCGCTCGGCGGCACGACGACCTCCAACACCATCACCTTCGCCACCGAGCCCACGGCAGGCACCTGGGCCTTCGCACTCGGCGACGTCGACGCCGAGAACGTCACCATCACCGCAACGGCCGCCAACGGCAGCTCGCTCGACGTCAGCAGCTGGTTCCAGGCCGGCTTCAACTACTGCAATGTCAGCCCCAAGCCATCGAGCTGCCCCGCGGGCACGCACACGGACGTGCCCACCTGGGCGTCTCCCGTGATCACCGGCTCGGGTTCGGACACGTACGGCGCGGCCGCCTGGTTCAAGCCCACGGCAGCGGTCAAGACCTTGACCTTCTCGCAGGCACGCAACGTGGCGGGCGCGCCCGTCTACCAGTTGTGGATCGCGGCCGACATCCAGTCCTCCCCCGCGCCGAGCAGCTCCTCCGCATCACCGAGCCCGTCGTCGAGCGCGTCGCCCAGCGCATCTGCCTCGCCGTCGGCCAGCGCGTCTGCCTCGCCGTCGGCCAGCGCGTCTGCCTCGCCGTCGGCCACGCCTTCCGCGGCCGCTGCCGACTGCACGAGTGCCGTCACCCACCTGGTCAACGGCGGCTTCGAGGAGCCGGCCATTCCCGCCAAGGCCTTCCGCCAGCTCAAGGACTCCCTCGTGCCCGGCTGGAACACCACGGCAACCGACAAGCTGATCGAGATCTGGTCGGACGGCTACCAGGGGGTGAAGGCACCTGTCGGCTCCCAGTTCGCGGAGATCAACGCCACTCAGGCATCCGAGCTCTACCAGGATGTCGAGACCGTTCCGGGTGAGGAGCTCACCTGGTCGCTGTACCACCGTGCCCGCGGTGCCGGCGCTGCCGGCGACACCATGAGCGTCAACATCGGCGTGCCTGGCAGCGCACCAGACGCGAAGACGACCTTCAACGACAAGTTGGCCGAGGGCTGGGTCCTGCACACGGGCACGTACGTCGTGCCCGCGGGCCAGACGAGCACGCGCTTCGGCTTCGAGTCCGGCCCGACTGCATCCGGCTCCAAGAGCGTCGGCAATTTCCTCGACAACATCTTCTTCACGCGCAGCGAGTGCCTCCCGGCCGCTGCGACCGCCGAGCCGAGCGCCTCGCCGTCGCCCACGGCCAGCCCGTCTGCCACGGACACGCCGGCGCCCACCCCCACCAGCGGCGGCGGCGACACCGTCGACGTCGTGACCCCCGGCACCGAGCCGCCCGCCGACAAGGAGGTCACGCCGAACGGCAACAAGCCCGTCATCGTGGATCCCAACGGCCCGACGATCCTGGACCCCATTGCCGACTCCGATGCTGACCCGGACTCGACCATCACAGCGATCGAGGAGCCGCAGCACGGTACGGCCTCGGTAGAGGGCGACACCGTCGTCTACACCCCCGACGAGGGGTTCCGCGGGCAGGACGAGGTCGTCGTCTTCGTGACCGAGCCGACCGACACCGTGCTGCGCGTCGACTACTCGCTCAAGACCGGCCGCGACCAGCTCCCGCTGGCACCGCTGGGGCTTCCGAAGGCCATTGCGCCTGGCACCACCGTGCTCGTCGACCATGCCGTCGCGACGAACGCCGGCCAGTACGCGAAGGTGACCGCGGCCTGCCTTCCGATCCTGCGCACGAAGGCCACCGGCGACGTGCGCCCATGCGCGGTGACCCGCTCGGGTGCGATCGTCTCGGTGCACGTGCTGGGCAACGAGCCCGTCGGAGTGCGCGTGAGCGTGAGCGCGCCCGCCAAGGGAAGGTACGGCCCCTACCTGAAGGTGCGCGACTACCTGGTGCGCCCGAAGGGCTGAAGGGTGCCCTGGGCGATCGCCGCTCCGAGCACCACGATGAGGCCGCCCAGCGGCTGGTTCCACGACAGCGGCTCCCCGAGCACGAGCGCGCCGACCACCACGGCCACCAGGGGCGTGAAGTAGGTGACCGTGCTCGCGGTCGTCGCGTCGGCCTGCTTGATCACGCGGAAGTTGAGCACGTACGCGATGCCGCTGCCGAGCACGCCGAGAGCAAGCATGGCGAGCACGACCTGGGCATTGAGCGGTGCGTGCGAGTAGCCCGTCACGGCCGTCATCGCGGCTGCCTGGAGGGTGCCCATGGCCATCAGCCCGGTCGACAGTGCGATGGGCGTCAGGGTGACCGCGTGCGCGCCGCCGGCAAGATGCCTGCGCATATAGGGGTAGGAGATGCCGTAGAGCGCAACGGCACCCAGGCATGCCGCGATGCCCATCCACTGCGAGGAGCCAAGCCCCTGCCACACGCCCACCACGATCAAGATGCCGACGAAGCCCAGGCCAAGGCCGACCATGCGCTCGCGCGTGGGCGTCTCCTCGGGGAAGACCAGCAAGATCGCGAGGAGCGTCATCAAGGGCGTGCTGCCGTTGATGATCCCTGCGAGCGCACTGGTGATGTGCTCCTCGCCGAAGGCGAAGAGCGTCCACGGGACAGCAGCCACGATGGCCGCCGTGACGAAGAGCGGCCACCATGCCGCACGCGGAGCCAGCCGGGTGCGGGTCACCGCGCTGACGACCAGCATCGTCAGCAGGCCCAGCGTCAGCCGGCTGAGCGCGACGCCCGCAGGGGTCAGGGACTGCAGGCCCACCTTGATGAACAAGAAGGAACAGCCCCAGATGACGGCGAGGACGAAGTAGGCGGGGAGCCACGAACGCAGTGGGCTCTTCGTCATGCCGACTGCTCCCTGCGCAGGAGCTCCCGCTTGACCTCCAGGCCCCACCGGTAGCCGGCGAGCGATCCGTCCGACCGCACCACCCGATGGCACGGAATCGCCAAGGCGACCGGATTGGTGGCGCAGGCGCGGGCAACCGCGCGCACCGAGGTCGGCGAGCCGATGGCCGCCGCGACGGCCGTGTAGGTGCTGGTCGTGCCGCGGGGGATCTCGCGGAGCGCCGCCCACACGCGCGCCTGGAAGGCGGTGGCGCGGGCGTCGACGGGCAGCCAGGGCGCCTCGCGCCCATCGGCAAGCTGCCTCAACGCGCGCATCACCTGGTCCATCGCTGCGTCATCACGCTCGAATCCCGCCTGCGGGAATTCGTCCTGCATCTCCTGCTCAAGCAGGTCGCGCTCGCCGATGCGCACGAAGGCCAGGCCCCGCGGGGTCGCGACGGCACAGACGTCTCCGACCTCGGAGGAAGTCACCGACCACAGCAGCGTGCGCCCGGGTGCGCCGGACGCGTACTCGGACGGGGTCATGCCGAGGCGGCTCGCCGCCTGCTCGTAGAAGGACCGCACCGAGCCGTAGCCGGCATCCTGCACTGCATCGAGCACGGGCAGCCCGCTTCGCAGGGAGGTCGCGGCACGGCGCGCGCGTACCTCCTGCCCGTACTGGCGAGGGCTGATGCCCAAGGTCTCGGAGAAGTCGCGCTGCAGCTGGCGCGCGCTGCAGGACGAGATGCGCGAGACCACCGCAATCGGCAGCGGGCCACCCGCCTCGTCCATGGCGCGCGTCGCAAGCGCCACCCGGGCAGCGGACTCTTCGATCACGGCATGACCCTAGGGACCATTGCGTACGCCCGCACTCCGAAAAGCGACAGGTCGGCAGGCGCCCCGCACGAGGCTGTCAGGACCCGTCGTCCTCGAGCAGGGCCGCGAAGAGCTCGGCCCGCTTGGCCTCTCGGTTCTGCCGGCTGATCTGGCGGTCGCCGAGCGCCTTCACCTGGTCGGCGATGCTCATGACGATTCCGCGGACGGCATCGTTGGCGAAGACCCAGTCGGATGTCTCGACGGCCGAGTCGATGAGCCACTGCAGCACGAGCACGTCACCGTGATCGTCGGCACCCTCGAGACCGGGCGCAACCGGACGGTATTCGGGGATGACTCCGGCGAAGGCCAGGCCGAACTCGGTGAGGCCCTCACCGTGCCGCGAGGTCGCTGGCTGGTTCGCGGGGAGGATGACCCGGATGTGCTCGGCACCGGCCGCCTGCTGCTCCCGCATGGCACTGCCGACGCGCTCGGCGAGGTCGGATCCCGAGACCGAGACGTCGATGATGCCGGCCCGCTGATCCGTGTCGAAGGTCGTCGCGAGGCGGGTACGCATCGGGGACGTCTCCTTGACGATGTGCATGCACTCGCGCGGCCAGTCCGCTGCTGCCAGGACGCGATTGACCATCGACTCGTAGACGTGGGGTATCCACAGCAGCGCGGGCGCGAGCGGCCGCAGTGCCGAGTAGGCAATGGAGAGCGAACCACGATGGGTCAGCAGCCCGTCGGTGATGCCCACCTGTTGGACCGGCTTGCGCAGGCACAGGTAGGCGCCGACGATGCTGGCTCCCTCATCCAGGGCGATCTGCTGCGTCGCCGAGTGCGTGAGCACGGGCTCGCGCAGGCGGCCGCGGACGGCGAGCACGACCAGCCGATCCAGCAGTCGGTCACCCAGGGCCTTGGCGAGGCCGCGTCGGCGAAAGCGCGGGTCGGTGACAGCGGCGCCCGTCTCGACGACCGTAGGCGTCAGGTAGACGGCTCCCCAGTGCGCGGCGATGGTGCCGTCCGGCGCAACCGCCACCTCGCCGATGCGCTGACCGGACTCGATCTGAGCGGCGATCCGGTCGGGGTAGTAGAAGGCCGCATTCGAGTAGGTCCAGCCGTAGCAGCGATAGACGGTGCGGGTGAGCTCGATGGCATCGCTCGGCAGGAGCTCGCGGATGGTGACGTCCTCGGCGGAGAGCACCGGCTCAGCGTCGGCCTCCTCGATAGCAGAGGCATCGAGCAGGCGATGGTGGGCCGGGAGCGCGAAGCGCACGTCCATGGCATTGCCCTGGATGGAAGGAAGCGCAGTCGCGGAGGTCGCGATGCCTGCGTGGAGCATCAGCAGGATCTCGTCCGGGACTTCCATGACCGGCTCGCCCAGGTCGTGCAGCGACACCACCAGCTCAGTGCCATCGACATCGACCGACAGGGTCAAGGTGGGGTCTTCCTCACCGCCCCTCAGGCGGGCGAAGGCAGCATTCGCCATGCGGCTGACGAGCAGGCCCACGGCCTCGCTGTCACCGCCCGAACCGGCCATGGCCGCCCTAGCGGCCGCTGCCAGCACTGCCGAACCAGGCCGCCCCGCGGGCGCTGACACCGTGATCATGTGACGAAGGTATAGCCACCGGCCGGACTGCCTAAGGTGAGCACCACTGCCAGCGCGCACAAGCAGCGCTGGCTCTGGCGATCGGAGGTCACGTGATCCGCTGGTCGGTGCGACACCCTGTCGTCGCCCTGGTGGTCTGGCTCGTCGTCATCGTGGCAATAGCGGGGATCTCCACGGTCGCAAGCGGCAAGCCGCGCGACGTGTTCTCGCTGCCCGGCCAGCAGTCCACCGTCGCGCAGGACATGCTCGAGAAGCTCAATGCCCAGGCACCGGCCACGAACTCCGTCACCGTTGTCTGGAAGCCCGTGACCGGGTCGGCCACGGATGCGTCGACCCGCTCGGCTGTCGAGCCCGCGCTGGAGAGACTCGCGGAACTCGATGGCGCGACCTGCGTCACGACCCCCTTCGCGCGCAATATCGGCAGCGGCTGCTCGTCGAAGGCGAACACTCCACTGACGGACGTCATCACGCAGAAAGCCGACGCCGAACTGCGCAAGGCCACGCACCTGACTGCGGGCGAGCTCGCGCAGGTCACCGCACTGCTGCCCAAGCTCATCCCGCTCGAGTCGGCCAGCCCCCGCCAGCTCGCCGCCATCGCGCGCGCACTGCCGGCCCTGGCGCACCTGGCCGAGGCGCCACGGCCCCTGCTCGATGGACTCGCCCGGCTCACTCCGGCAGATCTCAGCGGCCTCGAGGGACTCACCCGGCAGGACATGGAAGAGGCGACGGCAGCCCTCGGCAGCCTGAAGGCCTTCGCCGACCTGCCGCCGGC
>CAYFLP010000087.1:7321-9603 GCA_964344045.1 uncultured Bifidobacteriaceae bacterium | reverse complement strand
AGATCGAAGGAACTGGCCACCGGGTGCAGACCCTCGCGCTGATCCCGGCCCTGACTGCGGCCGCGATGGCGACCTCCACCCTGCGCATCGGCTCGCGCATGGCCTGCGTGAGCTACCACCTGCCCACGGTGCTGACCAAGGAGATGGCGTCGATCGACGTGCTCTCCGAAGGACGCCTGGAGATCGGCCTCGGCGCCGGTTGGCTCGTCAACGAGTACGAGGGCATGGGCATCCCCTTCGAGCCCGCGGGCGTGCGCATCGGCCAGCTGCGCGAGACCGCCGAGTTCATGCGCATGGCCTACGCGGACGAAGCCGAGGTCGACTACCGGGGCAAGTACATCCAGTCCTACGGCTACCACGCCGTCCCTCCGACCGTGCAGCGCCCGAGGCCGCCGCTGATGATCGGAGGCGGAGCACCTAAGGTCCTCGGGCTTGCGGGCGAGCTTGCCGACATCGTCAGCGTGAACTTCAACAACAGCAGCGGTGTCGTGGGCGCAGGGAGCATCACCTCGTCGACCGAGGACGAGACCGCCAAGAAGATCCAGTGGATCAAGGACGGCGCGGGCGAGCGCTTCGAGCGCATCGAGCTCGAGACCGCTACCTACTTCATCTCGGTCGAAGGCCGGTCGGAGATCACTCCCGAGCAGGTGATGGCCCGCACGGGCATGGATCACGCAACCCTGAAGCGCTTCCCGCATGCTGCTGTCGGCAGTGTCGACGAGATCTGCGAGGAGCTCGTGCGCCGACGCGAGGAGTTCGGGTTCAGCTACATCACCGTGGGCGATGCCCACATGGACGCATTCATGCCCATCGTCGAGAGGCTGGCCGGAAAGTGACCCGCGAGTACTCCCTTGCGCACCTGTCGATGATCGCCGTGCCTCCTGCGCGCCTGGCCGACGTCGCCGCGGGCGCGGGCTTCGACTGGTTCAGCCTCCGGCTCACCCCGAGCCCGTCCACCGGCATCGACCACGGCACGGTGGGCGACGACAAGGCGCTGTCGCGCCTGCGCCAGCACATCGACAGCAGCGGCTCGAAGATCCTCGACCTCGAGGTCATCCGCATGAAGGGGCCGGAGTCGGTGCAGGAGTCCGTGCCCCTGCTCGAGGCCGCCCAGGCGCTGGGAGCGCGATACGTCATCGCCACGGTCGAGGATTCCGACCGGCAGCGCAGTGTCGAGACCCTAGCTGCAATGGCCCGGGCAGCGGCGAAGTGCGACACCTCCATCGCGCTTGAGTTCATGATGTTCACGGCCTGCCGCAACCTCCTGGAGGCGGTCGACATCGCAAGGGCGGCGGGCGAGCCCAACATCGTCGTCCTGCCCGACTCCTTGCACGTCATCCGCTCTGGCGGCAGCATCGCCGACGTCGCCCGGATCGCCGCGGAGCACCCCGAGCTGCTGCCGTATGCGCAGATCTGCGGCGCCGAGGGCGGTGGGCCCGCGGCGAGTCCCGAGGCGGCCCGGGCCGAAGGAGTCAAGGCACGCCTCATGCCCGACGAGGGCGACCTGCCCGTGCGGGAGTTCGTCCAGGCACTGCCCGCCTCGACCATCCTTGCCGTCGAGTCGCCGCTGGCCGGCCAGGCCGATCCCGCGGACCCGCAGGCACTCGCGATCGCGATGATGGCCGCGGGCAGGCGGGTGGGGGAGTGACCCCGCGCAATCCTCGCGAGCTCGACATCGACGGGCTCGTCAACATCCGCTCCATCGGCGGCCTTCCTGCCATGGACGGCAAGGCCGTCCGAGACGGCCTGGTGTTCCGCAGCGACAATCCCAAGGCCCTGACCGAGCAGGGCAAGCACGAGCTCCGCAGCGCGGTCAATCCCACGCTCGTCATCGACCTGCGCATCCCGCTGGAAGTCACGCGCGAGGGCTACCACCTCGGCGAGGGGGTCGTGCTCGTCAACTGCCCGATGACGCCGCAGTCAGGCGTGAACCAGGAGCAGATCGACGCGGGCATGTGCGACAACCTGGTCGATGACTACATGCGCCAGATCGAGGTCAACGGCAGGTATGTCGCGCAGGCGCTCGCATACATCGCGGACGCGCGCAACCATCCCGTCGTCATCCACTGCACGGCGGGCAAGGACCGCACGGGCATCACGACGGCGATGCTGCTCGACATCCTGGGCGTCCCGCACGAGGAGATCGTCGCCGACTACCACCTGACGACGAAGAACATGGCACCGGTGATCGAGCGCATCCGCAACGCGCCGGTGTTCAAGGAGAACGGGCTTGCCTACGCGCCGGACTGGATCTTCGCGTCCGACCCGGAGACGATGCAGGG
>CAYFLP010000087.1:0-7221 GCA_964344045.1 uncultured Bifidobacteriaceae bacterium | reverse complement strand
GCGGCCGGCTAGGAGATGGTCTCGCCGCCGTCGACCACGAGGGTCTGGCCGGTGATGAACGAGGCGTCGTCGCTGAGGAAGAAGCAGATCGCCGCTGCCAGCTCCTCGGGTCGTCCCATCCGCTTCATCGGGATGGCGGCGCCGAAGATCTCCTCGCCCTTCTCCATGTCTCCGCCGCGCTGCACCATGAGCGGGCTCGTCATGCCGGTGATGGTCCGGCCGGGAGCGATGCAGTTGATGCGCACCTCGGGGAGCGCCTCGAGGCTGAACTGGCGCGTGATCCCCGTGATGGCTGCCTTGGCGGCTCCGTAGGGGACGTTCTTGTTGTTGGCCATGACCGCGGCGGTCGATGCGATCGTGACGATGGACCCGCTGCCGCGCGACTTCATGACAGGCGTGACGTACTTGCACACGTAGAACGTGCCGCCCACGTGGACTTCGAGCATCTTCATGAAGCGCGCGGAGTCCCACTCGGCGATGTTGCCGAACTCCGCGTGGCCGCCCGCGGCGACGGCGAGATCGATGCCGCCGAGCTGGTCGACGGTCGCGTCGACGGCGGCCTTCACCTGCATCTCGTCAGCGACATTGGCCGCCAGTCCGATGCAGCCATGGCCGATCTCCGCAGCTACCGCTCGCGCCTTGTCGCCATCGAGGTCGACGAGCGCGGCACGGCCGCCCTCGCGGACAACGCGCTCGGCGGTCGCGCGGCCGATGCCGCTCGCGCCACCGGTGACGAAGAGGACCTTGTCCTGGAATCGCATGTCAGACCCCTACTTGGCCGGGCCGGACGGCGAGTCGGCGGGACGCGCCTTCTCGGCAGCGGCCCACATCTTGGCGCTGTTGAAGCCCACGCGAACCTTCGGGATGAGCTCGAAGACAACGCGGCCAGGGGAGTCGAGCATCTCCAGGAACGCCTGTGCCTTGTCGGGGTCGCCCGGGCGCATGGCCGAGGCGAACTGCGGCAGGATCCGGTCGAGGGTCTCGCGGTCGGTGTGGACGATCGCCTCGCACTTGTACGTCAGCGACTGCCGCTCGATGATGCTCGAGCCCTTCGAGGAGATAGCGATGCACACCTTGGGGTTCTTGCGGATCTGGTTGACGCGGGGGCGCTCCTCGCTGGCGGTCAGCCAGAAGCGGCCGTCGCGATGGATGTAGTTGACGATGACGCCCATCGGCCAGTCGTCCTTGCTGCTCCAGATCATCGTGCACTCGATCTGGGCATCGAAGAGGGCGAGCTCGTCCTCCTGGTCAAGGGTGTAGGACGTGACGTCCTCCCAGTTCTTGGCCTGCTGGGTCATGTCGCTCCTTTGGATGGGCAATATTCGGGAATCCTTGCAATAACCGGAGTCTGTGTCTAGTTTCTCGTCCGTGGCCCTTACCCTGCAGCAGATCAACGACCGGATCGAGATCGACGAGCTCCTCGCCCGCTACTCGCGGGCCCTGGACTACCGGCAGTTCGACGACCTCGAAGACGTCTTCACCGCCGACGCCACCTTCGATGCCGGGGGCCTCGGCTGCCCGACCGGCCCGGCCAGCATCCGCGCCATGATCGAGGGCACCATCGGACACCTCGACGCCACTCAGCATCTCGTGGGCAAGAGCATCGTGGAGTTCGCCCCCGACGGCGACAGCGCGGAGGTCCGCACCTACCTGATCTCCCAGCACATCCGCGAGTCGGCGCCGACGGACGTCAAGCACTACTTCCTGGGAGGCGAGTACTACGACAAGGTGGTGCGCACGCCCGAGGGCTGGCGGATCGCCTATCGGCGCCTCGACCGGCTGTGGAAGCAGGGCGATAGGCGGGTCATCGGCTGACCGCGTGAACTAAGTTCTGTTCTGCCTCACCACCTGCACAGCGTCCAAGGAGAGTCATGGAAACGTGGATTGCCGATACCGAGCCGAGCGAGCGCTTCCCGCTCTACACGCGCGCCAACGCCGACGAGGTGGGCCCGGATCCGTTCACCCCGTTGAACTGGACCCTGACCTGGGAGCAGGGCATCGTGCCCGGCACGGCTGATGCCTGGATCGCCCTCGGCACGTTCACCGAGGACGAGTTCTTGTGGGACAAGCCCGAGACCTACGGCTCCTGGGGCGGCTACTTCTACAACCAGGTCTCGCTCGGCCGGGTCTTCGGCTACCGCATGCCGGGTGCTACCCCCGATGCCATCGACATCTCCTTCTTCGGCCAGAACCCCACGGTTCCGCCCTACAAGCACGATCCCCGCGACGACAACGAGGCGTGCTCGGCGAAGCTGGGCGAGACGTTCGGTGCGATCCTCGGCGGCTCGCAGGCTGCGCTCATGGACGCCTACCTCGCCGAGTGCGCCCGCAAGCGGGCCTCACGGCCGGATCTCGTGACGATCTCGGACGCCGACCTCGTTGCCTACGGCCGCGAGTCGGCACGGTGGCAGCGCTTCGGCTGGGACAACTACGCGCAGGTCGTGATCGGCGCGACGGTGGGCCCGCAGATCGTCCAGGGAATCGCCGACGCCGTCGGCAAGCCCGAGCTGGGCATCCGCATCTTCGCCGCGCTCGGCGATGTCGCCTCCGCCGGCCTTCCCGAGCGCGTATGGGAGCTCTCGCGCATGGTGCGTGCCAACGCCGAGCTGACTGCCGCCTTCGACGCGGGTGTCAGCGGCCTGGGTGACCGCCTGGCCGGCCTGGCGTCCGCGGAGGCGTTCACCGCGGACTTCGCCGCGCTGCTGCAGGACTTCGGCCACCGCGGCGTGAACGAGTGGGAGATCAGCGCTGATACCTGGCTGATCAACCCGACGCTGGCGTACCAGATGATCGATCGGGTTCGCCGCCAGGACGACTCGATGTCGCCGACCGTGCGTGCTGCCGAGAGCGCTGCCAAGCGCGAGGCCGCCGTCGCCGAGCTGACTGCTGCCGTCGCGGGCGATGAGGCAACCGCAGGCCTCCTCGCTGCGGGCATCGCCTCGGGCCAGGCCTCGTACCGCTTCCGCGAGGGCGGCAAGAACGCCACCGTCATGCTGATGCAGGAGCCCAAGCTGGCCTTCCGCGAGCTGGGCCGCCGCATGCACGAACGCGGTCACCTGGCGGACCCGATGCACGTCTTCCAGCTGCTCGAGAGCGAGCTCGACGCGTTCATCGCCGATCCTGCCTCGTTCACCGGCACGCTCGCCGAGCGCCACTCGCAGTGGCTCGAGCTCGCCGAGAAGGAGCCGCCGTACCTCGTCCAGCGCGGCGAGCCGATCGCTCCCATCAGCTCCTGGCCCGCACGCAAGCGCGCGGCCGGCGGCACGGATGACGGGGCTGCGGCCGGCACGGCGCTCAAGGGCATTCCGGGCTCGCCGGGCACTGTCACGGCGAAGACTCGGGTGATCCTCGACCTCGCTGACGCCGACACCCTCGAGCCGGGCGAGATCTTGGTGTGCACCACCACGGATCCGTCCTGGGTGCCGCTGTTCATGATCGCGAGCGCGGTCATCTGCGAGATCGGCGCGCAGGCGAGCCATGCGGTCATCGTGAGCCGTGAGCTCGGCGTGCCCTGCGTGGTGTCGCTGCGCAATGCGAGCTCGCTGCTCCCGTCGGGCACGCTGGTCGAGCTGGACGGATCCACGGGCGACGTCACCGTCGTCGAGAGCGCGTGAGCCCGGCTAGGCCGGTCGAACCGCCCTTCTCCGTCCGCATCCCGTTCCTCCTGCTGGAGGATGGCGTCACGAAGGTGACCTTGGTGCGCCATGCCCAGCAGGCGTACCCGACGTCCATCGAGACCTTCACGCACGGCGACTGGGCCGACCCGCCGCTGTCCCAGCTGGGCAAGGCCCAGGCGATGGCCGTCGGCTCCTTGCTTGCCGAGCACGAGGTCGACGTCGTCGCCTGCAGCACCATGGGGCGGGCGATGGAGACGGCGCAGATCATCGCGGCGCCGCACGGGCTAGTCCCCGACGTGCGCCCCGAACTCGTCGAGATCCAGTCGTACCGGGACATCCCCGACGACGTGGAGCCGCAGTCCCTCGTCGATCCCGACGAGTGGGCCGCGCGCGAGGCGGCCTTCCACAGGAAGGTCACCTGGGACCTGATGTTCTTCGGCGAGAGGTCGGGGGAGTTCCGCGAGCGGATCGTCACTGCCATCGAGCGATTGCTCGCCGACCACGCGGGCAAGCACATCGTCCTCGTCAGCCATGGCGGCGTCATCAACGGCTACCTGGCCTGGATCCTCGGAATCGACGAGGACATGTTCTTCCTGCCGAACCACTGCTCGATCACGACCGTGTGGGCGAAGGGGGACGTGCGCCGGGTGCACTCCGTCAATGAGCGCCAGCACCTGCACGAAGGCCTGCTCACGAACTGATTCCAGGACGCATCCGCGTGCCTTCGGTGCGATCATGGCCGCATGCCAACGACTGAACACAGCGACTCTGCCTACATCGAGGCGACACCGGAAGCGGTGTACGCGCTCGTCGCCGACATCACGCGCATGGGGGAGTACAGCCCCGTGTGCACCGCCTGCTGGTGGGATGACGAGGCGGCCGCGAAGCGCTCGGGCGCCGTCGCGGTAGGCGATTGGTTCACTGGGCGCAACGAACTCCCCGATCGCACGTGGGAGACACGCTCGCAGGTCGTGGCTGCCGAGCCTGGCCGGGAGTTCGCCTTCGCCGTGGGCGGCACCAACGTGCGCTGGGGATACCGCTTCGACGCGGAAGGCAGCGGCACCCGCGTGACAGAGTCGTGGCAGGTGCCGCCTGCTGGCGTTGCCTGGTTCGCGGAGCGGTTCGGCGACGACGCCGACGCGCAGTTGGAGGTGCGCTACGAGCTCGCCCGCACCGGGATTCCGGTGACACTCGCGGCGATCAAGGCTGCCGCGGAGGCCTAGCGCCCTTGCCCCGGGGACACTAGAGTCATCTAGACAACCTGAGGAACCCGTGATCCCGGAGGCCGCATGACCACGCACGTGCCGGAGTACAAGGCCGGTGGCCATGCTGCCCTGACGCGCGACGAGGCCATGGAGCTGATGGACCGCCTCGTCGCGCACCTGCGCGACGGCACCACCGACCTGGCGGCCGCGCCGATGCGGATCCCGATCTCGTACTACCTCGACCCCGAGCAGTGGCAGCGCGAGATCCGTGAGGTCTTCAACAAGATCCCCCTGCCTGTGTGCACGTCGGCCGAACTGGCTCAGGTGGGCGACTACAAGTCGCTGCGCGTGGTGGGCAGGGAAGTCCTGCTCGTGCGAGGCCGCGATGGCGTCATGCGCGCCATGCTCAATGTGTGCCGCCATCGGGCGATGAAGCTCATGCCCGAGGGTTGCGGCAATGCCCGGCGCGGCTTCGTCTGCCAGTACCACGCGTGGTCGTACGACCACGAGGGCAAGCTGACCGGCGTGCCCGGCGAGGACACCTTCGGCGAATTCGACAAGGACGACTACGGGCTCGTGCGGCTTGCCTGCGAGGAGCGGGCCGGCATCGTCTACGTCTGCCTGACCCCGGGCCTGGAAATGGACATCGATGCCTGGCTAGGCCCGGTGCTGCCGTACCTGGAAGCCCTCGAGCTCGACAAGTGCTCGCACTTCACCACCAAGGAGCTCGACGGCCCGAACTGGAAGGTCACGCTCGACGGCTACCTCGAGAGCTACCACTTCAGTGCCCTGCACCCGAACACCGTGGCCCTGACGAACCACACCAACCGCGCCACCAACGATCGCTTCGGCCCGCACGTGCGCAACGTCTTCCCGCTCAAGACGCTGGACGCGATGATGGACACCCCGCGCGAGGAGTGGGATCCGGCAGTGGCTATGGGGCTGGTCTACTGGATCTTCCCGGGCATGTCGATCGCCGGCGGCCTTCGTGAGCGCACGGTCGTGTCGATCATGCTGCCGGCGGATTCGTGGGGCGAGTCGCACACCTGGCAGACCACCTTGCTTCGCACCCCGCCGCAGACGCCCGAGGAGATGATCGAGGCGGAGAAGACTGCCGAGTGGTTCTACGCCGCCTTCCGCGACGAGGACTACACCGCGCAGACCGACGTGCAGAACGGCCTGCAGTCGATTCCCGACAAGCACATGATCATCGGCCGCAACGAGATCGCCGTGCAGTACGCCCACGATTCCCTGCAGCGCCTGCTCGACGGCCGGCCCGTGCACGGAAGCCGAGAGGAGTGGACATGAGCCAGGCGCCGAACCCCGAGTCCGAGGATTCGGGCGAACTCGATGATGGCGAACTGTCGGGCGTGGCAGGCGGGGGGAGCGGGGGCGTGGTCATCCTGGGGCTGTCCGACCCCACGGCCGACCCCACGGCCGGCACTGGGGGTGGCACTGGGGGTGGCGTGGTCGCCGGAGGCCAGGGCCAGCGCAACACCCAGATCTAGACATCTGGCGTCGGGGTAGCGAGGTGGTCCCGGCGGTGGCATGATCCCTGCGACCGCTGTTCCCATCCCGCGAAGGACCTGACATGGCTGAGAAGGCCTGGCTCATCGATACCGAGCCGAGCTCGCGCTTCCCCGTCTACACCCGACTCAATGCCGCTGACGTGATGGCCGATCCCATCACCCCGCTCGGCGCCAGCATGTGCTGGATCCCCAACGCGCTGCCGGGCTGGGCTGCGGGCTACGTCGAGGACCTCTGCTTCACGGCCGATGAGCTCAGCGACGAGTCTGCGGTCGCCGGCTTCATCTACGGCTACCTCTACGTGAACCAGAGCTCGGTCCGCGTCCTGGGCATCCGCAAGGGCATGAGCGCCGACATCATCGACGCCATCTTCTTCAACTCCCCGGGCGCGCCGGCCCACATTCCCTCGCCGCTCGACGAGAACGCCGATCTCACCGCCATGGCACCTGCCCGCGCGGGTTGGGTCCTGACGACCTCGAAGTTCGAGGGCGCCGACGAAGACGAGCGCCTGGCCAACGACCTTCGCTTCAACCGCCCGAACCTGAAGGCCCTGAGCAACCGGGCGCTGGTCGCCCGCGCCCGCTCGATGATGCCCTACGAGCGCCTCGCGTGGCGTTCGGAGCAGATCGGCTCCTCGAACGCGGCCCTCGGCCCGGCCATCGCCGGCCAGATGCTGCCGCCGGAGAAGGCGCACCTGCTCGTGACCATCCTCGGCTACGCAGGTGATGTCGAGTCGGCAGCACCGACGTACGCGCTGTGGAGCCTGTCGCGCACCGTCAAGCACAGCCCGGAGATGACTGCGCTGTTCAATCAGGGAGTCGATGCCGTGGTGGCGCAGCTCCCCACGGCCACTGGCGGCTTCTGGAGCGAGT
>CAYFLP010000086.1:0-9634 GCA_964344045.1 uncultured Bifidobacteriaceae bacterium | reverse complement strand
CCTAGCGGCCCGGGATCTCCGTCCGCAACGTCAACTGCGTCGCCGACGCCGACGCCGACGTCGACGCCATCGCCGACGAGTACGAGCACGCCATGAGAAGCACAGCGAGCACCACAGCGAGCAGCAGGCGCGATGAGGGCTTCACCCTGACCGAGCTCATGATGGCGATGGCGATCTTCGCTGTCGTCATGGCCATCATCGGGGGCGCCATGCTGGGCGGCTTCTCGACCATTCGCTCGATCATCACGGGAGTCGATACCCAGGCGACCGTGCAGAACGCATCTGACTGGACGGGTCGACTGGTGCGCTACATGGACATTCCCGAAGGCGGCACGGCGGCCATCGAGGAGGCTTCGGGCACAGCCCTGACCTTCTACAGCTACAGCGGCGAAGGCCATCGAAGCGAGGCCCCCTACAAGGTGCGGCTGTGGTCGACTACGAATGCGAGTGGTACCCAGACCCTGCACAGCCTGGTGGTGGAGCCCACGCGCACGGACACTGGATGGACCTGGCCGGCCTTCACCGCGGCGAACGGAAAGCAGCGTGACCTGCTCACCGTGCCCAAGGGCAGCGCGGCCCCGATGCGCCTGGCCATGGACGTCTGCAATGCGCTGACCACGTGTGCGACGACGATCCGCACGGTCTCCCTCCCCGTGAGCGGAATGCCGACCCTGTCAGCCGGCGAGGTGCCGTACCGGGTCACGCTGACGATCGGGGACTCGAAGCAGCCGGCGAAGCAGGTCGTGCAGCAGATAAGGCTGGTGAACCTGCCATGAGGCGCACCCGGCTCCCCACGACGTCATGCGGCCGCCCTCAGGATGAGGGAGTCGCCATGATCATCGTCCTCATGTTCTCGATCGCCATGCTGCTCCTTGCCCTCGTCGTGACCCGGGCCGCCCTGCAGCAGATCCGCCCGTCGGACTCCAGCGAGAAGTCGCTCGCGGCCCTGGCTGCCGCCGAGGCCGGGCTCGACGACTACCGTGCACGCCTCCAGGCGCAGCCCACCTACTACCTGACTGCCGACCAGGCGAACCCCTCGCTGCAGGGCAGGTGGGCCGATGTTCCGGGAGGCGACTCGACGGCCCAGTACACGGTTGCCGTGGATGCCTCGAGAGCGGGCGCGGGCGGCATCATCCGCGTCTTCTCGACGGGACGCTCGGGCACGTCCTACCGCACGGTCGAAGCAGTCCTCTCCAAGCGCTCGACCCTGGACTACGTGTACCTCAGCGACATCGAGACTCCATCGCCGCGAGTGCCAGGTGGGTACTCGACTGCGGTCGTATCGGGTACGAGCCCTGCGCGAACGAGCCAGCAGATCGCCGAGCTGCTGTGCTCGCGCTACTGGTACCAGGCCGGCAGCATCTCGCCGACGCTCACGGGCAAGCAGCGCAACCTGGACTTCTGCCAGTGGGCCGGCATCTACAACACCGAGAAGATCACCGGCAAGCTGCATACGAACGACGTCTGGCGCCTCGACAACGTCGACCTGTCGGGGAGCCTGGACGTGGGCGCCATGACCTCATCGTGCCGCAGCACGGCCGAGGGGCTCGTCGCCGGAGAGGTCGGCTGCCCCCAGAACAGGCGCTACATCGCGGTGAGCGAGTCCGGGCTGAGCAGCAACAACGGCGCCAATGCGACCTGGTCGACATCGACGCCCTACCAGGGCGACAGCTGGAGCATCCCCGCCACCGGTGACAACACCAAGCGCAACCCCGGCTACGACGATGTCCTCGAACTGCCGCAGACCTCCTCCCAGATGAAGAAGGAAGCGAGCTCGAAGGGCTGCGTGTTCACCGGGCCCACGCGCATCCGGTTCGCCGTCGAGTCGAACCTGCCCTACATGTACGTCACGAGCCCGGACACGAAGGTGACCTCAGCCGCATGCGGAGGCACAGCGCTGGCAGGCACGACGGGCGCGCCTGCCACCCAGTCGACCCAGCGCCTGGCCCTGTCCGGCTTCACCGACCTGGTCATCTACGTGCAGGATGTCCCGCGCCCGGGCGCGGCCGATGATCCCGACAACGCCTATGACGCCAACAACGCGTGGACGGCCGGAACGGAGCCGACCTGCCAGTTGAAGGGCACGAAGAAGTATCCCTACGTGATCCCGAGCGATGCCACCGACAAGGCGCTGTTCAATTCCGGGTCCACCAACAAGGGGTTCCCGTCCGAGCAGGCGGACACGGCATCGCTGTGGTACTCGAACAACTGCTCGAACGGAGACCTGTACGTGCAGGGAACCTTCAGCAGCCAGATGACCATCTCGACCCAGAGCAACATCGTCATCACGAGTTCGCTCATGTCGAGCGGGGCGAATGCGAGCACGGGGCAGCCGGCCAGCACCTCGCAGGCGATCCTCGGCCTGGTGTCGGAGAAGTTCACCTACGTGTACCGGCCCTTCACGAGCAGCCAGGCCTGGGTGGGCGACTGGAAGTCCGCTAACGCCCAGAGTCCCATCATCGACGCCGCCATCATGGCCATCGACGAGTGCTTCGGCGCTCAGGATCCCTACTACGGATCGCGCCAGGGCGACATCTTGCTGTGGGGCTCGCTGGCCCAGAAGTACCGTTGCGTCGTCGGATCGAATGGCGGCTACAACAAGAAGTACTCGTTCGACTCGCGCTTCAACAGGTTCCAGCCGCCGTACATGCTCGAGCTGTCGACCGAGCCCTGGGAGGTCGAGCGCTACATCGAGATGACTCCGGCCAAGCAGTCGGTCGGCCAGGCGAAGACCTATGCGCTCCTGGACTCCGAGGACACGGGAGGAACGGTGCGCAACCTGGCCGTCGAGTCGGGCAATGCGACTGCGCTTCAAGGGGGGACGTCCGTGACGGTCACGCCCACGTCGGCAGGGCCCGTCCTGATCACCTACGAAGTAGTGCTCTCGAGCCGGGTCGACCAGCGCCGCCTGCTGATAAGCGCGAGCTGACCGACAGGGGCCTTTCCGGCGGATACAGTGGCGACGTGACTCGAGAGGCGGTGACGAGTGTCGGTCACGTCGCAGACGGCTGAGGAGTTCTACAGCGAGTCCCTCGACCGCATTCACCTGCTCGCTGATGCCTCGCGCGCACACGCTCTCACCGGAAATGGGCCGTCGGTGATCGCCGCCATCGCAGACCAATGGGCGGCAGACGTGATCACGATGCAGGCGGTTGCCTGGGAACGCATCGTCGTCGTCTCGCGCACAGCTCACCGCTCGCTCTTCGACCTCGGCGAGCGCGTTCTCGGGACGCTCCTGGCGACGCCCCCCGAGCCTGCGCACACGGCAGCGGACGTAGTGGCGAGCCATCGCCGAGCCCTGGTCGCTGCCGTGGACCCTGCCCTCGCGGAGGACGTCTCTGAGCGGTTCGCCGTACTCGACCACCTGGCGCAGCTGCCTGCTCCTTCCGCCGAGGAGTACGCGGCCGCGGCCGAATCCCGGCTCGGAGGGCTGGACGAGCGCTCCTTCGTGCAGTCGCGCGTCGCTGAATCGCGCCAGGCGATGGCCCGTTCGCGCGAGGCTCGCGTGCGCGGCGACGTCGCGGCGGCGATAACGGCGGCATACGAGGCAGACATGCTTGCCCTGGACGCCTACCTCGTCGGCTCGGCGCGAGCCTGGGGCGATAGCGCGCTGCTGACCGTCTATGCGCGCTGGGACCTGGCGACGGCAGCCATCGGTCGGCTGGGCACCGTGCCCGACGACTTGCGGGGTGCTTCTGCGGCCGTCCGCGGCGCCATCATCAGCGTGCTCGGTAGCGCAGAGGGCTCCCGGCTGGCCGAAGCCTGGGAATCCGTGCGCTGAGGCCGCGGTCGGCGGCTCACTGTGTCGGCTGGTCGCCCCGCCCGGGCAGGCCGGCCACGCCGGCGCTCTGGAGCACCTCGTCGACGTTGGCGATGAGGTCGGGCAGGGTCGATTGCAGGATGAATGTCGTGCCCGTGACAGTTCCGACATGATCGCCGTCAGGCTCGCCCGACGGGTTCGCGACGGATAGCCCCGAGAGCAGCACGGTTCGGTCCAGGCGCCCCAGGCGCCGCGTGAAGTCGATGATCTGGCCGGGCTTGCCGGTGACCGACACGGTCAGGTCCATCTTCGCGACCTTCGCGTTGGCCGACTGCGCAGCTGCCAGTGCCTCGGCGAGGGGGCCGCTCGTCGGGAGGCCAGGGGTGTCGAGCGGAACGGGCACGGACTGCGTGATGGTGGAAATGCCGTTTGCAGGGATCCCGGCAGCCAGGGCCGCCTGGGTGATCTGGTCGAACAGGGCGGGCAGGTCTGCCTCGCGAGGCATGCGCTCGAGCAGGGCCTGCACGCGTTCGGCTGCCCGGGGTGCATCGTCGGCCATCTTCATGAGGTCGGCCAGGCGATGCTGTTCGGTCAGGTTGGCGAGTTCGACGGTCTCGGCCTGCGACTGGAGGTCACCGGACTCTGCCATCCGAGGACTGAGGACGAAGAGCCATGCGATGGCAGCCACGATGACGACCACGAGAATCCCGAGCAGGAGGGCGTTGCGACGTGGCCTGCGCGTGCGGGCGATGGCTCCGGCCAGCCCGATCCGGCTCATGGCTTCACCGCCGGCTCGGATGCTGCGGCTGCAGCCGCAGCTGACGGGCTGGGGCTGGGGTTGGCGGCCTGCTGGGCGGCGGTCTCGAGGGCTGCCTTCAGGGCCTCCGCGTCCTTTGCCGACATCGGTGTCGCCAGTGCTTCGAGAGACAGGCCGGCGGACCCGGAGAACGTCACCTGCGGCTTGCCAGCCGCGTTCTCGCCCATGGTCGTGGTCGTCACGTACGGATTGACGAACGCGGGATCGGATGCTGCCTTGAGCAGGAACGCTGCGACTTCCTCGCGGCTGCCGCCGGTGCCGGTGAACGACAGGCAACCGACCACCACGTCCGTCGTGAACGGGTTGGCATCAGGGCAGGCCGTCGCTGCATCGGACACCACGCCCGGCTGGGGGATCCCTGTGTTGGCGAGCGCGAGATTGGTGAAGCGGATGGTCGTGCCGGCATCCGCCTGGAGCGCATTGAGCACGTCGGCCACTCGCACCTGTGCAGCGAGGGCATCGGTGATGAAGCCCTCTTGCTGCGTGAGCAGGGTGTACATCTGCCCGATCGGCGCGAGCTTCTGCACGCTCGCGGTCAGCTGGGTGGACTGGCCCTGAGCCTCCGAGAGCCGCGTACGTGCCTGGTCGATGGGGGTCAGCTGCATCAGCCACAGGGCCGCGGCACCTGCGATCACCAGGATGACAATCCAGCGGAAGGCCTTGCCGATGTGCCGCACGGCGATGGTGTCGCGTACCAGCTTCGGGACGAGATTGACCTCGTCATGGTCGCTGGCAGATGGTCCGCCTCCCGACGACGAGCTCTTCGAAGCGGTCTGTGCGGACGCTGACTTCCTTCCGATGCGGACGGCACTCATGCGCGCCCCCGCAAGGCCAGCCCTGTGGCCAGGCAGATCGACGGTGCAAGTGACTTCGCCGGACGACGTCCCCACTGCAGGCGCTGTGCCGCATCGAGAGGGTGCACCGGGAGCCGAAGCTCGGTGCTGAGCCGCTCGACCAGGCCGGAAAGGCCGGCCACGCGTCCGGTCACCCGGATGTCGTGCACGGCAGCCCGGCCCGAGCCCGCCTGGTAGTAGTCCAGCGAGTCCCGGATCGAGCTCACCAGAGCCGTCGCCCAGGGCTGGATTGCCTCCAGCGCCATGGTGGTGCGTGGATCGGCAGCGGCTCCGGCCGCAGGAGCAAGGGCGGCGAAGACGCTCGACTCGGCTACCGGCGCCACCACCGGCGGAGGGCCGTTGAGGCCGGTCATCGTGAGAAGCTCGATGGCCTCGGGCTCGCTGATGCCCACGCGAGCGACCAGGTCGTCGATCACCCGTGCGCCTGCCAGCTGGGGAATCGCCCGGATGAAGCGCGGGTCGCCCCCGTGATGCAGCACGACAGTGACGTCGTTGGCCCCGATGTCGACCAGGGCGTGCAGTTCGCCGTCGCTTGCCTCGTGCGGGTAGCTGGCCAATTCCAGGCGCAGGAGGGCCAGTGACGCGACATCTGCCCCGACGGGCTCGAGCCGTGCGGAGATCAGGGCATCGCAGGCCTCGGTCACTGCCGCGGTGCTCGCTGCCACGAGCAGGCAGTGCTGCATGGCGATGTCCTGGCCGTGCTGGTCGTGTGCCGTGTAGGTGCCCAGCGACCGGTAGTCGAGCTCGACCGTGTCGAGATCCACGGGCAGTGCCTCGCCCACCTGCCAGCGCAGGGCGGCGCGGAAATCCTCGGCCGGCATCCAGGGGAGGTCGAGCTGCCGGGTCAGCACGGACGTGTCCGGGAGGGCGAATGCCACCCTGCGGGTGCTGAAGCGCCCAGCCCGCCACAGCGTGCGCAGGCTCTTCACCAGGGCCTTGGGGTCGAGCACGTGCCCGTGGCTGATCACGCCAGCTGGCAGCGGCACGGTGGCCGCGTGGCTGACCTGGCCGGTCCGCTGCTGCACCTGCACGCCGCGAAGCTCGGTGGCGCCGAGGTCCAGGCCCACGAAGGAGGGCGTCCTGGCGGTACGTGGAGTGCTGCGCACCCTGGTCGCCTCCCTCAGCCGTCCTCGTCCGCCCTCATCGGGTTTCATCGTGGCGCCTTGGTCCGAAACCCATGACATGCCCCTGCCCACCTCGCCGCCCTCGGTATCGGACCAGGCCCCAGGCCTGGGCCCCGATAGTGCGGCCGAGGCAGTCGGAAGCCGTCAGGACCGGACCTTCGATGGGCTCCTCGACGGGCTGCTGGACAGGGCAGTGGCCGCACAGGCCTCCGATCTCCACCTCAGGGCGGGTGCCCCTGCCCTCGTCCGGGTACGGGGTGACCTGTGGGCCCTCGACCCGGAACCGCTGACCTCGGAGCAGGTGGAAGCGCTCGTCGACGAGTGCCTCGAGCGTCCCCGTGACCGGGCAGCCTTCCGCGACGAGCAGCAGTGCGACTTCGCGCTCGACCGGCCCGCCTCAGGGCGGTTCCGCGGAAGCGCCTACCGTGAACGTGGCCACGCCGCGATTGTCCTGCGCCATGTCGCCAGCGAGATCCCTTCCCTGGAGGACCTGCGCCTGCCCGCGGTGCTCGAGCGGTTCGCCGCGCGGGAGTCCGGCCTGGTCATCGTCGCCGGCCCCACGGGGTCGGGCAAGTCGACCACGCTGGCCGCGATGGTCTCCCTCATCAACGCCCAGCGGCGCTGCCACGTACTCACGATCGAGGATCCCATCGAGTACGTCCATCGCGACCTCTTGGCGACGGTGAGCCAGCGCGAGGTGGGCACCGACACGCCCTCGTTCGCCAGTGCGCTGCGGGCCGCCATGCGGCAGGACCCCGACGTCATCTGCGTGGGGGAGATCCGCGACCTGGAGACCCTCCGCACGGCCCTGCAGGCCGCCGAGACCGGGCACCTGGTGCTCGCCAGCGTTCACGCGCGCACTGCATCGGATGCGGTCAATCGCATGTGCGACCTGTTCCCCGAGGGCGAGCAGCGGCAGGCCCGCACGACCATTGCCGAGGTGCTGGCGGGCATTGCCTGCCAGCGGCTGGTGGCCAGCGCCGACGGCACGGCGCGCGTACCGGCGGTCGAGCTCATGGTCGCGACGCCGCGGATCGCGGATGCGATCGTCGATCCTGAGGGCTCTGCCTCCATCAGCGATGTCATCGCGGAGAGTGCCCACTACGGCATGCGCAGCCTGCAGGACGATCTCGTCAGGCTGGTGCTGTCCGGTGCCATCTCGGAGGAGGCGGCCGAGCGGGTGGCAATCAGCATCACCGACTTCCGGGTTGCCCTCAAGCGCGCGGGCTTCCGTGCGCAGGAAAGGCGGGGAGCATGAGTCCCACCGACACGAGTGCGGCAGACGTCCTGGTGCAGCAGGGCCGCATCACTCCCGACCAGTTGCATGCTGCGCAGGAGCACGCGACCGCAACGGGCGAGACGGTCCTGAACGTCCTCGTGCAGCAAGGGGTCATCAGCAAGAAGGAGCTCTTCCGGTCGACCGTCGAGGCTGCCGGGCTGGAGTTCGTCGAGATCCTGGACTTCCCGGTCGACCCGGCCGCGGTGGCCCTGCTGACGGGGGAGCAGGCACGCAAGTACCAGGTCATCCCGATGTCGATGGACGACCAGTCCGTGCTCGTCGCCGCCGACTCCCACACGGCCATGGACTGGCAGGTACGCGATGACCTGCGGGCCATCATGCGACGTCCCGTCCGGTTCGCCGTCGCGATGAAGGGCGAGCTCCAGACACGGCTCAACCTCGTCTACCGGGCAGAGGCGGAGCTGGGGGAGCTCGTGCGCGACCTGCTCCAGGACGAGGCCGCCGTCGATCTCAGCACGCCTGTCGTCGCGACCAAGGACGCGCCCCTCGTGCGCTACGTGAACCTGCTCCTCAGCCAGGCCATCGCGGACCAGGCGTCCGACATCCACGTAGAGCCGGGCGAGGAGAGCATCCGCATCCGCTACCGCATCGACGGCGTGCTCAAGGAGATGGCGCCGGCGCCGAAGGAGATCCAGTCAGCGGTGATCTCGCGGCTGAAGATCATGTCCGACATGGACATCGCGGAGAAGCGCAGGCCCCAGGACGGCCGCTTGTCGGTGTTCACCGGCGGGCGCAAGTACGACCTGCGCGTGAACTGCCTGCCTACCGTGTGGGGCGAGAAGATCGTCATGCGCATCCTCGACAACTCGGCCGTGATGATGAGCCTGACGCAGCTGGGCTTCAGCACGGACAACCTGGCGAAATGGCGCGATGCCTTCGAGCGGCCGTACGGGATGCTCGTGGTCAGCGGGCCGACCGGCTCGGGCAAGTCGACGTCGCTCTACGCGACGCTCAATGCCCTGATCCGCCCATCGGTCAACATCGTCACGGTGGAGGACCCGGTCGAGTACCGGATCCCGGGCATCAACCAGGTGCAGACCAATGCGAAGGCCGGGCTGACCTTCGCCAATTCGCTTCGTGCCATCCTGCGCGCCGACCCAGACATCATCCTGATCGGCGAGATCCGCGACTACGAGACGGCCCAGATCGCGGTCGAGGCAGCTCTGACTGGGCACTTGGTCCTCACGACCCTGCACACGAATGACGCGCCGGCCGTCGTGACCCGCCTGTCGGAGATGGGCATCGAGCCGTTCCTCATCGGCTCGGCATTGGAGTGCGCCACCGGCCAGCGCCTGGCGCGTCGCCTGTGCGAGAAGTGCAAGCTGCGGGCTCCCGTGCGATCCCGGGATCTCGAGGCAGTCCACTTCGAGCTCCCCGACGGCGTCGAACCCATCATCTACGAGGCAGTCGGCTGCTCCTCGTGCGCGAACACCGGCTTCCGCGGCCGCCTGGCGATTCACGAGGTCATGCCGATGACGGAGGAGATCGAGCGCCTCACCACCCAGCGCGCATCGTCGGACGAGATCCGCCGGCTTGCCATCGAGCAGGGGATGCGCACCTTGCGCCAGGATGGCTGGGTGAACGTAGCCGAAGGCCGCACCACCATCGGCGAAGTGCTGCGAGTGACGGGATGACCAATTCGAATGGCGGCTTCCGCCTGCCCGTCGCGCCACCGTCAGGCCCTGCCGCGCTGGCTGAGCCCGCAGATCCTGCAGTTCCAGCACAGCCAGCACAACCAGCACAGCCAGCACAACCAGCACAACCAGCACAGGCGCCACG
>CAYFLP010000085.1:0-9676 GCA_964344045.1 uncultured Bifidobacteriaceae bacterium | reverse complement strand
AGGGCGGCATGCGGGACGGTGAACTCCGGCGCGATGCCCGCCAGCGCCGTGCCCTGCCACGAGCGGCGATCGAGCTGCCAGACTGGGCCCCTCTCCCCGGTGGCCAGGACTTCCGTCGGGAGCAGGTGCATCGTGGCGCCGGGGCCCGCGGTCCCCATGCGGCTGGACCGGTAGGCGGCACGCGAGCCCTGCAACTCGAGCACGTGGAGCATGCCGGGGGCCTGCCCCCACCGGTCGGCGATCTCTCCCGGCAGGGACTGTGGTCCGATGCGCAGGAAGGTTCCCGTCATGCCACGGGGCAGTCTGCCCCGGATCGAAGCAGGTGCGTCAGCCATGCGACAGCGACTGGCGGCGAACCAAGTCGGCGAACAGCCCCGGCTGGGAGGCAAGCTCGTCGAAGGTTCCGTCCTGCTCCACCGTGCGGTGGTTGATGACCAGGATGCGATCGGCATGCCGCACGGTCGACAGCCGGTGAGCGATGACGATGCGCGTGGCATCCATCGACAGCACTGCGTCGGTGACCTGGGCCTGCACTTCGTTGTCGAGAGCGCTGGTGGCCTCGTCGAAGACGATGATCTTCGGCTTGTGGGCGAGGGCCCGTGCGATGAGCAGGCGCTGCACCTGGCCGCCGGAGAAGCCGACACCGCCTTCGCTGACGATCGTGCGCATGCCCATCGGCATGCGCTTGATGTCGGCTGCAAGGCCGGCCTTGGCCGCTGCCTCCCAGGCATCCTCCTCGGTGAGGCCCGAGGACCCGATGATGTTGTGGAGGATGTCGCCGGGCATCGGCTTGCCGCCCTGCAGCACGATGCCGATCTGGCGGCGGACGGCGCGAAGGTCGAGCGACTGCAGGTTGCGCCCGTCGTAGAGGATGCTGCCGGCCTCCGGCGACTCGAAGCCGAGCAGCAGGCGCACGACGGTCGACTTGCCCGCGCCCGAGGGCCCGACGAGGGCGGTGGTCTTGCCCTTCTCGAAGTCGATGGTCACCCCTTCGAGGATGGGGTCGGTTCCCTCCGCGTAGCGGAAGGTGATGTCGCGCAGCGACACCGAGCCCTCGAGGCGACCGGGATCCGTCGTGTCCGGTGCCTGCTCGGGCACGGCCTCGAGGATCGGGCGGAGGCGGTTGTACAGGGGGCCGATCGCGATGGTGGCGCTCAGTGCGACGCCCAGCTGGCTCACGGCAGCGGCGAATTGCGCCAGGGCGGTGGAGAAAGCGACGTAGCCGCCTACGCTCATGGTTCCGTCGAGCACGCGGTTCAGGCCGACGAGCAGGGTGGTCGTCAAGATGGCGGAGGCACCGGTGATGACCGAGGCCTGCCACGAGTACAGGACCTTGGACTTGTAGTCGGCGCGCTTTTGCAGGTAGAAGACCGATGACCACTGTGAGAAGGCATCGATCTCGCGTCCGGCGATGCGCACCTTCTCGACACCCGTGATGAGCTGGAAGAGGCTGCCGTAGATCTGGCCCTGGCGCGCGTAGCGCTGGGTGATCAAGGGAAGCTGCATCCACCCGAGCAGGAGGATCACGGCGAAGATCACGACGACGGTCAGCAGGCTCACCCAGGCGAGCGCTGCGTCGTAGGCGAACAGCAGCGCGAGGCTCACGGCGCCGAACGCACTGCTGAGCACGGCGCCGATCGTCGAGTTCGACAGGATCGTGTTGATGGCCGTGATGCTGTTGGCGCGGGCCATCAGGTCGCCCACGGAGAACTGGCGGAAGAACGAGGTCGGCAGGGCGAGCAGGCGGTCCCACACGGCGCTCTGCAGGGTCATCTCGGCGGCACCGCTGAGCTTGACGGTGACGATCGAGCGCGCGTAGGTCAGGATGCCGGCGGAGGCTGCAGCAGCCAGCAGTGCCAGGGCGATCCAGGCCACCGACGAGGTGTCGCCCTCGGGCAGGGTCGTGTTGACGAGGATGCCCGAAGCGATGGGGATCGCGAGTCCGACGAGGGCAGCCGCGAGTCCGGTCACGATGAGCAGGGCGAGCAGCCGGCCCCGATGCAGCAGCGCCAGGCGCATCAAGGTCTTGGCATCCACCGGGCCGTCGGGGAAGGGCGTGAAGAACTGCCAGCCCATCATCTGGAGCGAGTCGTCGGTGGCCGGTCGCTTCTCGTCCGTCAAGGTGTCGCAGATGACGAAGGACGTGCCTTCTTGCAGTACGGCGACGGGATCGCCTGTCTTCGCGTCGTAGCCCAGGAACGAGCCGGTGACCCGGGTTGTCCACGCGGAGTCCAGCCGGATGGGCCGGTGCCGGATATTGGACGCCTCGGCGATGACGGGGACCGCTGCGGCGCCGAGGTCCTTCGCGGCCGAGGTCGTGCTGACCTTGAAGCCCTGGCGCTGGCCGAGGATGCGCATTGCGTTGACGGTCTCGTCGTAGTCGGAGTCCATCGCCTCGCGGCGCTCGAATGCGACGCTCTCGTCGAGGGTGCGCGTCACGTTCGACAGCGCGTTCTCGAAGACGATCGCGGAATCCTGCACCCGCAGGTCGATAGCGGTGTCGCGAGCCCGCTCGTCCTCGAGATAGCGATGCTCCAGCGCATGCCAGGCTGCCCGGTGGACGGCCGGAAGGTCCTTGCCGTGCCAGGCCTCCGGGCTCACCGCGGCCGCCTCGGCAAGGCCGAGCACCCAGGGCCGCACGGCCGACGTCAGCTCGGGGCCGAAGCCCTCCGCCGGGTAGGCGATGATCGTGGTCTCCGGCAGCGCGACAGCGAGCACTCGCCAGCCGGCGTGGCCCTGCGGGTCGACCGGAGGCACGGCGGAGCCAGAGCGCAGCCGCATGACATGGTGCCGAGCGCCGAGCTTGCCCTCATGCACGCGCTGGGCGTAGACATCGACCGCTCCGTCGACGATGACGAAGCCTTCTGCTTCCGACAGCACGCGAGGCGCATTTGCGAGCAGGGCTACCGCTTCGTTGGGCGCATGTGACTGGCTCATGTCAGCCTGCCTCGATCATCGAGAAGTACATGCCGTTCTGCTCGACGAGCGACTCGTGCGTGCCGCGTTCGACGATGCGCCCCTGGTCGAGGACCACGATCTCGTCGGAATCGCGGATGGTGCTGAGGCGGTGGGCGATGATCACGCATGTGCAGCCGCGCCTGCGCAGGTTCGAGTCGATCGTCACCTCGGTCTCCGCATCGAGTGCGCTGGTGGCCTCGTCGAGGATGATCACCGATGGATTGCCCGCCAGGGCCCGCGCGATCTCGAGGCGTTGCGCCTGGCCGCCGGAGAAGTTGCGGCCGTCCTCCATGACCTGGGAGTACAGGCCGCCGGGGCGGCTGCGCACGACATCGGCGATGCAGGCATCCTCGAGGGCCCGCCAGGCGTCGGCCTCGGTGATGAAGGGATTCCAGAAGGCGATGTTCTCCATGACTGTTCCGGGGAACAGGTAGATGTCCTGGCTCACCGCGGCGATGCTCGCGGTCAGGATCTCGCGCGGGATGTCCGACCGATCGGCTCCATCGAGCATGACCCGGCCGGACCACGGGTGGTACAGGCCGGTGATGAGCCGGCCGAGGGTCGACTTGCCGCTGCCGCTGGCCCCGACGAGGGCAACGCGCATGCCGGGCTCGATGCGCACGCTGATGTTCTCGAAGAACACGGGCCCGCTTGGCACGTAGCCAAAGGAGACGTCACGCAATTCGACTTCGCCGCGCAGTGCTCCGCGGCGGTGCTTGGAGGTACCGGGCGAGGTGTCGGCCACGGGAGTGATCGACGGATCGATGTCGTGGTGCAGCACGTCCTGGACCTGCGCGAGCGAGGCGCGGGCGGTCTGGGTCTGCGCGCCGAGCGTGACGAGGGACTCGATGGGCAGCAGGAACGAGGCCATGAGGCCCTGGAAGGCCACCAGCGCGCCGATCGGAAGGTCGCCCTGCAGCACGAGGAACGAGCCGAGGATCAGCACGACTGAGGTGTTGAGCAGGCCGAGGGCGCTGGGAGCGGTGGTCAGGATCGCGGTGAGGCGGCCGACGCTCTGGTTGGCGTTGACGGCATGCGTCTCGAAGCCGGCCCACCGGGCGAAGAAGTCGGACTCGGTGCCCTCTGCCTTGATCGACTCGATGATCGACAGGCCGCCGAACGAGGTCCCGGACACTCGCAGTGATTCATGGGTCTGGAGGTTGTTCGCCTCGACGCGCTTGCCCGATACGAGCAGCAGGACGATCACGTTGATCGACGCGACCACGACGCCGGCGATAGCGAGCGGGAGGCTGTAGATCGCCATGACGACCGCGTAGATGATCATCGTGACCAGGCCGATGCCGGCCGTCGCCAGCTGGCCGCCCACGAGGACTGCGATGTCGTCGTTCATCTGGACGCGCGTGACGATGCCGCCCGCGAAGCGCTGGCTGAAGAAGCCGGTGGGCAGTCTCAGCAAGTGCCAGATGAAGTTGGCTGACATGCGCAGGGACAGGGCCGTCTGCAGCCGGGCCAGCACGTACTGCTGCAGGAAGGTCAGGAGCAAGATCAGCAGCGTCGCGTATGCGGTGATGACGACGAGCAGCTCGAGTGCGCTCGGGTTGGACGGGATCAGGACGTTGTCGATGACGACAGAGCTGATCACCGAAGCCGTGATGGCGGGAACTGTCGTCGCGATGCCGATGAGCAGCGCGACCAGCAGGACCCCGCGCATGCCCTTCGACAGGCCGAACAGGTCGCGCATGAAGGAGGACTTCACCCCGCCGGTCGCGAAGTCCGGGCCTGGCTCCATCGTCAGGACGACGTTCGAGAAGGAGCCGATGAACTCCTCGTGCTCGACGTGCCGGTGGCCCGAGGCCGGGTCGTTGATGTACCAGCCGCTCTTGCTGCGGCCCTCGAGCACCACCCAGTGGTTGCGGTTCCAGTAGATGATCGACGGGAGCTGCACCTTCTCCAGGTCGTCGATCGTCAGGCGCCACCCGGCGGCCTTCATCCCGCGAGCCCGCGCGGCCCGCAGCAACGCGGCGGCACTCGCGCCGTCGCGGCCGACTCCGCACTCGCCGCGCATCTGCTCGAGCGGGACATACAGCCCGTAGTGGCCCAGCATCATCGCCAGTGAGGCCGCTCCGCACTCGGCCTCTTCCATCTGCAGCACCGTCTGGGTGCGCGTGCGGCTGATTGCCTTGGTGCGCTCCGGGTACGTGGCCGGTGGCGCAGGTGCCGCAGCGGGAGGCGGTGGAGTCTGGGTCGCCACGTCACTCGCCGATGAGTCGCTGGAACAAGGACGAGTCGTCGACGACCACCTGTGCCGTGACCGACTGCCCTGGCGTCACGGCGAGCGAGTCGCCGGCAGGCGTCGTCCAGGCCAGGCCACTTGCCGTGCCCGGATCCCTCTCGAGATCGACCACGACGAGCACCCACGGCCCGGTGCCGGGCGGATCCTCGTCGATCGAGCCGAGCACCGAGTTGATCGCCGCCTGGGACATGGGCAGGTCCGAGCGCGAGCGCACGGTGCCCTTGAGCATGCCGTAGCTGCCCGATGCGACTCCCAGCGGCGTCACGAGCGCGGGCTGTCCCGGCTCGATCGCCACTGCGGCCTCGATCGGCACCGCCAGCTCGGCCACGGGGGTCGTGCCCGTCTGGACGATGCTGACCGTGGGAGTGCCTGGCTCGACCACCTCGCCCTCGAGGACGAAGATGTTGCGAATCGTGCCGGAGCTGCTTGCCTGGATGATGACGGGGCTCGCGGCGTCCGCGAGGGGATGGATCGTGATCAAGGGCTGGCCCTCGGTGATCTGGTCGCCTGGCTTGACCATGATGTCGTCGACCTGGCCGCTGATGGTCGACTGGACCTGCAGGATGGGCGTACCGAGCGTGTAGCCGCCAGACCCCTCAACCGAGGTGCTGATCGAGCCGAAGGCTCCCCACACGGCGGTGGCAGCCACGATGATGAGCAGGCCGATTGTCGCTGCGGCAACGGGAGTCTTGATCAGCCGGAGCGGCCGGTCCAGCTCGTCCGGAGACGAGTCCGGCCGCAGGGTCTCTGCTGCGGTGTCGCTCATGGCTTCTCCAGGTCGTTCGACGATGTGGGCTTCCCGATGACGAACTCTCCCACTGAACCCTCCACCCAGGGGTCGATACCGGTAGCCATTTCGAAGAGCGCCGAGTTGCCGCCGCCGAGTGCGCAGGTGTTCAGGCCCATGGCGGTGCCGACGAGATAGGCGGTCTGCATGGCAACCCCGACGTCCTTCAGGATCGCCGAGTAGGCGATGGACCGGTACTTTCGCTGGAGCCGGCCGAAGCGCGCCGTGAGCACGATCAGGGCGCCGATGGGGGAGTCCTGCTTCTGCACGGCCGCCGAGCGCGCACTCCACAGCAGGCCCCGCATGGCAAGGGACTCCTCGCCCATGCGCACGAGTACGTGATCCCACGAGTCGTACCAGTACAGGGCACGATCGAGGCCCTCGACATTGTCGGCGACGACCCAGGGCTGCAGTGGATGCAGGCCGCCGGCCGAAGGCAGGGCCCGGCGAAGCTCCTCGCCGTACGAGCCCAGCGGCTCCGCCGTCACGTGCCAGATGGAGTGCAGGAAGGTCGCGAGCTCGGCCAGCGTGAAGGTGCCTCCCCAGTCACGGGAGGTGGCGCGGCGAGCCAGCAGGCTCCCGAGGGGCTCCTCGCCCAGGCTTCCCGGTGCGGGCAGGGCGATGACCTCGCCCGTGCTCGTGCCCTGGCCCGTGCGTTCGGGCCGCGCCGGTAGGGCTTCGGCGACGAGTTCGGGCACCGCGCCATAGGGGCGCCGCGGCCCCAGCCACAGCCGGCTTGCCCCGTACATGTAGGCGTCGTGGGGCTCCCAGTCGGCCGGCATCGACGCCGGGGAGGTGGCCAGCAGGCCGGCCGCGACGAGCAGGGCTGCGTCGCTCGCCCCGTCGTCGGCATGGCGCTCGCCGAGCGTGCTGGGATCGAGCAGTGCATGCGCGATGTCCTCGGTCACCACGTGCGAGCGGGCAGGATTGACCAGGTCGATGACGTGCCAGGCATCGCCGGCATGGCGCAGCACGAGCCCGTCGGGCATGACGAGGCCTGCGGGATCGATGACCTCGGCCGTGAGCCGGGTGAGCACAAGGCGGTAGCCCTTGCCCTCGAGCACGACCAGGCCCCGCTCGATCCATGACATGGCCTCGGCGTGTGCGTAGGCGCGCGCCATGGGATCGGGGATCATCCGGCCGAGCGCGGCGTCGAAGTCCGAGTACGGAAGGCCCACCGCGAGTGCTGCCTGCCAGTCCGGCGTGCCCTGCTTGGGCATGTCGAGTGACCTCAGGCGAGGCTCGGGAAGCAAGCGGGCCATGGATGTCCTTTCGCGTTCGTGCCAGAGGCTCTAGAAGAACCCGGAGGCTCTAGAAGAACACGGCCCAGGGGTTGAGGTCCTCTTCCTTGGTGGGAGTCTCGAGCAGTCCCATCGACACGGGGATGTCGTACAGGCGTCCGGGAGCGAACCGCGACCACATGTGCCGGAGGCCAGGTGCGATCACCTTGACCACGGGTACCTCGATATCGGGCAGGGTCTGGTCGAGGATGTACGTCCGCGTGCCCGTGGACTCGATGCGCTCCATCACCTGCAGCGCGAGATCGCGCACGTCGGCGCCCACGAGCGAGGCCGCCGTCGTGGCCGTGCGGATGGGCGCATCGCTGGGCAGGAAGTACGGCTCGGACTCGACGCTGACGGTGTTCCACCAGCGCTCGGCGACCGCGTCGAAGGACACATAGCGGCGCTCGGTCTCGCCCCAGCGCTCGAACGTCGCCAGGAACTGGGCCAGTTCGGTCACTGCGCGGACGGCGGCCAGCTCGGGCGTCAGGTGTGCGCCGAAGCCGAACACGAGCTCTTGCTTGTCGTGGTGGGTGCGGATGCTCGCCGCGCAGATCACCGGCAGGCCGATGTCATTGGTCAGGTCGATGGCCCACAGGTTGCGTCCGAGGCTGGCGAGGCGCTCCTGGGCGCGGGCAATGTAGGGATCGCGCACCGTGTTGAGGTCGAACTCGGGCATGCGCAGGCGGTTGTACCACCAGATTCCGACTGCATCGCGCTCGACGAGCTCGAGGGAGCCCTGCAAGGTGGCATCCTCGAGCGAGGTGCCGGCAGCGTGGCCGTTGGAGTCCGCCAGGAAGTACAGGTCGCGCACGGACTTGAACCCTCGGTACGAGGCGTGGTTGAAGTAGCACAGCCCGGTGGGCACGTATCGCGTCTCGCCGTGGGCGACGTCGTGCACCGGCGTCCATTCGACGACCGCATCGTCTTCCAAGGGCTTGGGAATGAACTGGGAGGAGAACTGATGCTCGCGGCTGTCGAAGTTCAGCTGCTCGCGGTCGCGGAACTGCCGTTCGCTGAACAGCATGATGTCGTTGGGTGCGATCGCCTTGTCGCCGAGGTCGGCGATGGACGACCACACGGTCGGCTCGTCGCCGCGGAACACGGCGCTGTAGCGCTCCATGGCCTCGTAGACGGCTCCGACCCGTGCTTCGATGTCGCTGCGGCCCTTGCCTCCGCTTCGCACGCGCAGGCTCTTGCGCAAGAAGGCGAGCCCGTCGTAGTTGACGGCGAAGTTGTGGCCTGCGGTATAGGCATGCAGGGTGTCGGTCGTGTCCTCCATGACGGGCTCGACGACCTTCACTGCGCCGGTGATGGGGCTCACGTGAGGCGCTGCCTTCGACCATGCGTCCTCGAGTGTCAGCGAGCGGAAGGCTCCGTCGCGTGACTGGATCTCGCGGGACTCGAACGCGGGGACCTGCAGCACCCGCTCGGCCCGGATCGCCGGGTCGCCGCAGGCGGGGCACTGCGGCCTGCGGGTGAGCACGTGGCGCATTGGCTCGGTGCTGGCGGGGTCGTACTGGAGCACGACTCCTGCGTCGACGCGATCGCCGTGCAGATGGTGGGTGGCGGTCGCCGCTGCCGCCGCGTATGCGAGCTGCGCGGCAGCGGGATGCAGTGCGCGCCCGTGCGGGGACTGCGGATCGTCGAGCCTTTGCCGCAGGAAGGTCTCTACCTGGCGATTGCCCTCCAGCCTCTGGGCAAGGCATACCCAGCAGCCCGTCACCCCGGGCACGAAGAGGGGACCGACGGACGGCAGCGCGCTCGATGCCGCGACGACCAGCCAGGGCATGCCGGCTGCGAGCGCGAGCGCGTTGACCTCTTCCAGCCGGGAGTCGAGCAGGTCCGAGACCTGGGCCACGGCCATCGAGGCCTCGGTGGCTGCGAGCTCGGCCGGGGTCTCGAGCACCACCGTGGCGAGCCCAGCCCCGTGCAGTGCGGCGAGGAGGCCGGTGGAACCAGGGATGCCCGCGTCCCAGGCGAACACCGCGACGGGTGCGTCAGGCAGGCTGCGCGCCTTCACATTGCGCAGTGCCCAGTAGGCGACCAGCCGGTCATCGTCGGCCGAATCCGCGCGCAGCACCCCGCGCGCGGTGAGCACGCTGATCGCGTAGTAGGCCGTGTGCGGGGCCTGCGGGGCAACCGCGCGTGCGGCCTCGTCATCGCTCGAGGGACCTTGTGCGAAGTGCCGCAGGATGGCGACCTCGAGCGGCTCGGTGTGCACATGTGCTGTCTTCTCGGATACGACGAAGACGCCGACTCCATCGATATCGGTGACGGAGAATTCGGGGGAGATGCGCACAGGGGAACCAGTTCTCGAAGTGGGCGGGCAGCTGATCGGGACGATGCTCGGGAGTGAAGCAGGCGGGTGGTCAGGCGGGTGGGCCAGCGATGCGT
>CAYFLP010000084.1:0-9732 GCA_964344045.1 uncultured Bifidobacteriaceae bacterium | reverse complement strand
CGAGAAGCAGCTGCTTCTCGACGGGCGGGTCGAGCGGCTCCCACCGGCGCGTGTCGGCCGGCTGCCAGGCCTGCGGCGAGCGGTCGAGCCGGAAGACGGAGTCGTCCTCGCAGACGCCGATGGCGCTCTGGCCCGCAGCGATCACCGTCCGGGGATCTGGGTTGAGATGCACGCTGCCGTCTGCGTCCTGCAAGCCGATGATCGTGGCAGTCGAGCTGCCCAGGAGCAGTTCGCCGAAGTTGCGCCCCGCCCATTCGTTGCCCAGCGGCTGGAAGTAGACCTCATCGCCTTCGAAGTCCAGCAGGTCCTGGTACACCGGGCCGAGCCCGGCGGCACGAGAGACCTGAGCGGTCAGCCGTGCGATGGTCGGCTGGGGCACCACGGTGACCAAGCCGGGCCCGACGGCATCGCGCAGGGCCTCGGCGGTGTCGGCATCCTCGATCTCGGCGACGACCGTGAGGCCTTCGAGCCCAGGGACGAGCCGGTGGAGGGCGAGCACGGCCTTGACGACATGCGCATCGGACTCGTCGTTGCCGCGCAGGACGATCGCCGAGCGCGCTGTCTCCGGATTCGCGCGCTGCAGCTCGGAGGTGCGGGTGGGTGCGCCCGTGCGCACGACGAGGCGACTCGTGCCGAGATCGCTGACGGCGGCGCGGATCTCATCGTTCACCTCGACACCGTCATCGGGGGTGAAGACGACGATGGCCTGCCCGGATTCGCTCCGATTGGCCTCCACGATCTCGCTGACCACGGCGGGGAGCTTGTCGGAGCGACCGATGATGAGAGTGTGGCCGGTCTCGACGACAAGGGACTTGCCGCGTCGCAGGTCGTCGAGTCGGGTGTCGATCGCGGACGACACGATGCCGATGATCGCTGCGGCGATGAAGATGCCGAGCAGCGTCACGATGATCATCACCCAGCGGAATCCTGCGCCCTCGGCACCACTGACCGTGCCCGGGTCGAGTGAGTGCACCAGGGCCTGCCAGATGCCGTCGCTGAACGACGTGCGCTGATCCTCGGGGCCAACGCCCAGGACCCACACGATGAAGGCGAAGACGAGCACGAAGGCGATCGCGATGATTCCCAGCCAGGCGAGCACGGCCCACATGCCCCGGGCCAGGGTGTTGTCGAAGCGGTACCGCAGGCGCTGGCGAAGGGTGAATCCCCCAGTCGATGACATGGGGCGCATTATCGCGGTACCTGCCCAGGCGGCGTAGGCCTACGGGCGATTCCGGGCAGGCAGGAATGCGAAGGCCCCGGACTCGATGGAGTCCGGGGCCTCGAAGGTCTGTGTGACGCGGTGCCGAGGGCTAGGCGAACAGTGCCAGCAGCTTCTCGCCGAGGTCCTTTGCTTCCTCGCCGTTGAGCTCGACGACAAGACGGCCGCCGCCCTCGAGGGGAACGCGCATGACGTAGCCGCGACCCTCCTTGGTCACCTCGAGCGGGCCGTCGCCCGTCCGCGGCTTCATCGCCGCCATGTTGTCCCCTCTCATCGTGGCCCTGTGTCCCCCGCAAGGGCGCGAGCCTCGTCCTGCAATGCGTGTGCCGCCGTGGGGCGGGCCTGCCAATTATCGCCAATGGCCCCTCGCAGCCGTTGGCCGGGGTGCTAGCTGCGAGCGCGCAGCGAGGCCACGAGCAGGCCGTCGCCGACCGTCAGCAGGGCCGGCATCCAGTCGTCGTCCTCGCGCACGGCGGCCGCGACATCGCGCAGGGCGACGGTCTCGGCGTCGCGCTGGCCTGCATCAGCGACCTTTCCGCCCCACAGGACGTTGTCGAAGATCGCCAGGCCGCCGACGCGCAGCAGGCGCTTGGCCTGGGCGAGGGCGGCGGGGTACTCGACCTTGTCGCCATCGACGAAGACGATGTCGTAGGCGGCATCGGACATGCGCGGAAGCACGTCGAGCGCGCGGCCGGCGATGAGGCGGGTGCGCACATGGTCGTAGCCGAGGGCGGTGAAGGTCTCGCGGGCTACGCGCTGGTGCTCGGCCTCGACATCGATCGTCGTGAGGATGCCCGACGGCTCCATGCCGGCGAGGAGCGCTGCGCCGGAGACGCCGGTGCCCGTGCCGATCTCGACCACGGCCTGGGCCTTGACGGAGGCTGCGAGCAGGGTCAGGAGGTGGCTGGCCGGCCGGGTGACGGGCACGCAGCCGAGCTCGGCCGCGCGGGCACGCGCCTCGCGGATGGGCTCGGCATCCGACTGCCATTCGTCGGCGTAGGCCCACGCCTGCGACGAGGGATAGGTCGAATCGTTCGACGACTTGGCGGCGATGACGCACCTCCGGCGATCACGGGTATTCGGGCTTGCGGCCTGGGCATTCGGGCCAGCCTAGCCTGACCTACAGTTAGCAGGCGTGCCCAAGCGGGCAGGCTCTCACCGCAAGTGACGGCTGGTGACGGGTGTGGCGAAGGGATACGGATGAGCGAGGACCTCCCTGAGGGGACCCCTGCTGCCCCTGAGCACTGGGCCTCTGGTGTGCCCGGGACAGTGCCTCAACCCGAACCTGCTCCCGAGCCTGCTCCCGAGCCTGCGCCCGTGCAGCACACCGCCGTGGCCCAGCCGTACCCCGCGCCGCCGGCCACCGTCGTGCAGCGCCGCGGGCTGGGGCTGATGAGCACCATCGCGGTAGCGGCCGTCGTCTCGTTGATCATCGGCTCGCTGGCGGGCCTGGCGGGCTACGTGCTGGGCCGGTCGGTCGACTCGGCCGCGACCAGCACAGCAGCGGGAGCCGGCACCACGCCGACGACCACGGGTGGCTCCACGTCGACCGCGGCGACGGGCCCGACACTCGTCCGCGGGTCCGGCGCAGTCGCCCGCATCGCCGATGCCACCCTTCCCGCAGTCGTGTCAGTGGTGGTTGGCGACGACCAGCAGGGCGGCAGCGGATCGGGATTCGTCATCGGCCAGGACGGCTACATCGTCACCAACAACCATGTCGCCAGCGCCGTGCCGAACGGCAAGATCAAGGTCGTCTTCAATGACGGCACCGAGGTCCCGGGCAAGGTGGTGGGCACGAGCGCCGACTACGACGTTGCCGTCATCAAGGTCAACCGCACCGGGCTGCAGACCCTCGCGCTGGGCGACTCCGATGCGGTGCACGTGGGCGACGACGTCGTCGCCATCGGCGCGCCGCTCGGCCTCGATGGCACCGTCACCTCGGGCATCGTGAGCGCACTCAATCGCCCCGTGACCGCCGGGGAGAGCTCCGACAGCCTGTCGTTCATCAACGCGATCCAGACCGATGCCGCGATCAATCCCGGAAACTCCGGCGGACCCCTGCTCGATGCCTCGGGCAAGGTCATCGGCGTCAACTCCGCGATCGCCACCCTCAGCGGCGGCTCGGAGACGGGCAGCATCGGGCTGGGCTTCGCGATCCCGGCCAACTCCGTCAAGCGCATCGCCGAGGAGCTCATCAGGACCGGTGCCTCGAAGACCCCGATCATGGGCGTCTCGCTCGACGAGCAGTTCACCGGCAAGGGAGCGAAGGTGGCCGCCGTGACGCCGGGATCGGGCGCGAAGTCTGCCGGGCTGGCCGTGGGCGACGTCATCGTCCGCCTCGACAGCAGGGTCATCGACGATGCGACCGAGCTCGTGGTGGCCGTCCGCAACTATGCCCCGGGCGACACCGTGACAGTCGTCTACGACCGCAATGGCAGTGAGCGCACCGCCGACATCACCCTCGGCGACGGAAACCGCAACGGCTAGCCATGTTCGACATCGGAATCGGCGAGATCATCCTGCTTGCGGCGGTCGGCCTGCTCATCTTCGGGCCGGAGAAGCTCCCGCACGCTGCAGCCGATGCCGCGAAGTGGGTCAAGCAGATCCGGGCCATGGCCACGGGCGCTCGCAAGGATCTCGCCGACTCGGCCGGCATCGACTTCTCCGATTCGATCGACGCGGTCAAGTCCCTGCAAGACCTCCATCCGCGTCGGCTCGCGGCGAGCATCCTGCAGGACGACGACGATGACGGTGCCGCGACGCGTGGGCGGGGCTCCACGGGCGCAGGCGGCGGGGCTTCAGGCGGCAGCACAGCGGCCGGGGGCCCGGCTGCTGCCTCGGGCGTACCCGAGTTCGATCCCGACGCCACCTGAGCACCCGAGCCCCGCGGCCGCCTGCCCTCGCAGGGCGGGGCGCGGCAGCGAATCTCCGGGGCAGTAGCCTGCGCGACGTGCGTGCAGTGGACTGGGATGACGCGGCCGGGGCCCTCGTGCTGATCGATCAGACAGTGCTGCCCCAGCGCTGCGAGTTCGTCTCGTGCACCACGGTCGACTCCGTGGTCGATGCCATCGTCAGGCTCGTCGTGCGCGGTGCCCCTGCCCTGGGCGCGGTCGGTGCCTACGGGGTTGCCGTGGCCATGCTGCAGGGCGAGCGTGAGGACTGGGCGCCCGACCGGCTCGAGGCCGAGGTGCTGCGGGTGCGCGATGCCCGACCGACCGCGGTGAACCTTGCCTGGGGGGCCGATCGCGTGCGCCCGCGCATGGCCGACGGCGTGGCAGCGGTGCTCGCCGAGGCCGCGGCGATCATGGCCGAGGACGAGGCGGCGAACCGCGAGCTGAGCCGACGCGGCGCCGACTGGATCCTCGCGGCCACCGGGCGCGACAAGGTGCGCGTGCTCACGCACTGCAACACCGGCTTCCTCGCGACCACTGCCTGGGGAACGGCGCTCGGCATCGTCCGCGAGCTCCACCAGCGCGGGGCGCTGGAGACCGTCTATGCCGACGAGACACGGCCGCTGCTGCAGGGCTCGAGACTGACTGCCTGGGAGCTCGAGCAGGAGGGCATCGACTACTGCGTGCAGGCCGACGGCGCGGCGGCCTCGACGATCATGCGCGGGCTCGTCGACGTCGCGATCATCGGAGCGGACCGCATCGCGCGCAATGGCGACACCGCCAACAAGATCGGCTCGGTAGGCGTGGCGCTTGCCTGCGCCGACGCAGGCATCCCGTTCGTCGTCGCAGCGCCGTCGTCGACGGTCGACCTGTCGACCTTCTCGGGCGACGACATCCATATCGAGCTGCGCGACGGCAGCGAGGTGACGAGCCTTGGGGGAGTGCCCACCGCGCCAGCGGGCGCGCGCGGCTTCAATCCGGCCTTCGACGTGACTCCGCATCGCCTCATCTCGGCGATCGTCAGCGAATGCGCAGTGGTGGAGCCCGATGGCCGGGAAGTCGACGAATTGGTGGTAGCGACATGAGTGCAGCAGACGATCTCGCGCGGGTTGCGCGCCTGCTGGAGGACGCGGGCCTGAATGCGGGCACGTCGGGCAATATCTCGGTGCGACTGCCCGACGGCCTCCTGGTGACGCCATCGGCCGTGCCGCCGCACCAGATCGAGGCGAGCGCGATGGTCGAGCTCGCTGTCGACGGCACGCCTCGATCGCCCGGCGTGCCGACCAGCGAGTGGCGCATCCACTCGACCGTGTACCGCGCCTTCCCGCAGGCCGGCGCCATCGTGCACACCCACTCGACGTACGCCACCGCGCTGGCCTCCCTGCGCGAGGACCTTCCCGCCTTCCACTACCAGGTGGCCAAGGCAGGCGGCCATGTCATCGCATGCTCCGACTACGCCCCGTACGGCACGCAGGAACTGTGCGACGCGGTGATCGATGCGCTCGGCGATCGCACCGCGTGCCTCATGGCCAATCACGGGATGCTCGCGTACGGCCCCACGCTCGACAAGGCGCTGTCGCTCGCCATCGAGGTCGAGAGCCTGTGCCGGCAGTACATGATCGCCCGGTCGGTCGGCACCCCGGTGATCTTGACGGCGGACCAGATGGACGTCGTCATCGATCGCTTCAGTCGATACGGCAAGCCCGAGTCGATGGACTCCTGAGCCTTACCCCGTCGAAGCGGAAGAGAGAAGCACATGGCCATCACGGATTTCGAGCGCTACCCGCTGACCTTCGGCCCGAGCCCCATCCACGAGCTGCCGCGCATGAGCGAGCACCTCGGCGGTGCGCGCATCTGGATGAAGCGCGAGGACTGCAACAGCGCCCTGGCGTTCGGCGGCAACAAGGTGCGCAAGCTGGAGTACATCGTCCCCGACGTGCTGGCCTCCGGTGCCGACACGCTCGTGTCGATCGGCGGCGTGCAGTCGAACCACACCCGGCAGGTCGCGGCGGTCGCCGCCAAGCTGGGGCTCCAGGCGGTACTCGTCCAGGAGGCCTGGGTGAACTGGCCGGACTCGGTCAACGATCGCGTCGGCAACATCATGCTGTCGCGGATCATGGGCGCCGAGGTTCGCCTCGACTCGTCGGGCTTCGACATCGGCATTCGCGACAGCTGGCAGCAGGCCCTCGCCGACGTCGAGGCCCGCGGCGGCAAGCCCTATGGCATCCCCGCAGGCGCCTCGGAGCACCGGCTCGGCGGCCTCGGCTTCGCCAACTGGGCGTACGAGGTCGAGCAGCAAGAGCGCGAGCTGGGCGTCTTCTTCGACACGATCATCGTGTGCACGGTCACGGGGAGCACGCACGCTGGCATGATCGCCGGCTTCGCGGGCCAGGACAGGCCCCGCCGGGTGATCGGCATCGACGCCTCCGCAACCCTCGAGCAGACGCGCGACCAGGTGGGTCGCATCGCCCGGCACACCGCTGACCTGATCGGCGTGGGCCGCGACCTGCGCGACGACGAGATCACCGTGCTCGAGGGCTGGGCAGGCGACCTCTACGGCATCCCGGTGGAGTCGACTCTCGATGCGATCCGCCTCACCGGCCAGCTCGAGGGCGTGATCTTGGACCCGGTGTACGAAGGCAAGTCGATGGCGGGCCTGATCGACCTCGTGCGCGACGGCGTGATCCCGCGGGACTCCAATGTCCTGTACGCGCACCTCGGCGGCCAGCTGGCCATGAACGCCTACAGCGCGCTGTTCCGCGACACCGTCATCGTCCGCTAGGGGTGACGGCCAGCTCGGCGAAGGTCGACACCGCGCCGATCGGCGATGCGGTCGCCTGCTGCTCGCCTGGCCGGAGCACCCCCACGGCCTGCCAGCCGGCGGCGCGTGCGGCTGCCAGCTCGTCCTCGATATCCGACAAGAAGAGCACCTCACCTGGCTCCACGCCCAGGTGCGCTGCGATGCGCCGGTAGGAGTCCGGCTCGCGCTTGGCCCCGCCCGACGCGAGGTCGAAGTTGGCGCCGATGAGGCCGGTGAGGTCGCCGTGGGCGGTGTGCGCGAAGAGCGAGCGCTGGGCTGCGACCGAACCGGAGGAATAGACCGCGAGCAGGATCCCCTGCGCCTGCCATGCGCGCAGCGCAGGCTCGACGTCGGCGAAGAAGTGGGCAGTGAGCTCACCGCTCGCATAGCCCTGCGCCCAGACCATGCCCTGGAGGGCCTTGAGCGGCGGGGCCTTCACATCGGCATCCAGCCACGCCGTCAGCTGGGCGACCACTGCGGAGGTGTCCGCAGGCGATACGCCCAGCCCCTGCGCGACCTCGGCCACGGCAGCCGCCGTCGTCGGATCGTCGGGGTGCTCGTCGATCCACGGGGCCATGCGCTCACGGGCATAGGGGAACAGCACGTCGTAGACGAAGCGCGCTGCGCTGGTCGTCCCCTCGACGTCCATGACGATCGCACTGCAGCGGATCGGTGAGGTCACGCCCCCATCCAACCCCCTCCAGGTTTGACCCGGCTGCTGGGCCAAACCTGGCGCGGCGGGGTGGTTTGCCTGAATTGCGCCGAGGTTGGCCCAGCAGCCGGGTCAAACCTGGGGAGGTTAGGGTCGCGGCATGAGTGGGCACGCGGGCAGCCATGCGCAGGGGCACCTGGAGATGAGGCTCGCCGAGACCACGCGGCAGCTGTACGACCTGGGCTGGATGCGCGGCACCTCGGGCAATGTGTCCGTCCGGGCGAGCCACGAGCCTGCACGGCTGCTCGTCAGCGCGAGCGGCATCGCCAAGCACCGCACGGCCGCGGAGCATGCCGTGCTCACCGACGACCGCGGCATCGCGATCGAAGGCCAGGCCCACGTGCCGAGCGCGGAGTCCAAGGTGCATGCGGCGATCATCGCCGAGGCCGGCGCCGGCGCGGTCGTGCACGTGCATGCCATGGCATCCGTGCTCGCTGCCTCGCGCTGGCCGGCCGGAGTCCGCCTGCGCGGCATCGAGCAGCTCAAGGGCCTTGGCCTGTCGGCCGAGGGCGATGGCATCGTGGTCCCTGTCGTGCACAACAGCCAGGACATGGACGACCTGAGCGAGCGCATCCGGCGCGCGCTCGACCCCGCCATCCCTGTCGTGCTCGTCGCCGATCACGGCATGTACGTGTGGGGTACCTCGCTCGACGATGCCGCCAACCGCACCGAGAGCACCGACTGGCTCCTGCAGCATGCTCTGCTCAACGACGTGCTGGGCAATCCGGCCAGCGCCGCACAGCTCGACCTAGGAGGCACCGGCAGATGACCATGCTGACCGTCTGGCGCGATGACAATCCCGCGACCGCGTCCGTGCAGACATCCGACCGCGACGTCATCGCCGTGCGCCTGCGCGACGTGGGCGTCGACTACCGGCATGTCACCGACCTCGTCGAGCTCCCTGCAGGCGCAGGCCAGGACGAGGTGATCGCCGCGTACCGGGCCTTCGTCGATGCGCTGTCGGCCGAGCACGGCTACACCCTCGTCGACGTCGCGCAGCTGCACACGGTCGATGACGACGAATCGCGCGCGGTGGCGGCAGGAGCACGGCAGAAGTTCCTGGCCGAGCACACGCACGACGAGGACGAGATCCGCTTCTTCGCGCAGGGCAGCGGAGTCTTCTACCTGCATCTCGACGGCCGGGTGATGGCCATGCTCTGCACGGAAGGCGACCTCATCTCCGTGCCCGCCCTCACCACGCACTGGTTCGACATGGGCACCTCGCCTGACTTCACCGCGATCAGGTTCTTCCGCACGGACGATGGCTGGGTGGGTACCTTCACCGGCAGTGATATCGCCACGAGGTTCGCGACGTACGACGAGCTGTCCGCCGTCGCCGCGCAGGGTTAGGGGGCCGCACGATGGCGGAGCAGGTAATCGACGAGGCGACGTGGCAGCGACTGCGCGCTGCGGCTACTGCCGCGCGGGATCTTGCCTATGCGCCCTACTCCGACCACCCCGTGGGCGCGGCCGCGCTGACCGATGACGGGCGCATCGTCACGGGCAGCAATGTCGAGAACGCGTCCCTGGGCATCACGCTGTGCGCCGAGTGCTCGATGGTCGGCGACCTGGTGCGCACCGGCCAGCCCGGCAACAGGGGCCGCCTCATCGCCTTCGCATGCGTCGGGCCCCGCCCGGGCGCACTGCTGCCGTGCGGGCGATGCCGGCAGCTGCTGTTCGAGCATGGGGGCGCTGACCTGCTCGTCGACCGCGATGGCGGCCCGGTGCCCTTGTCGTTCCTCATCCCCGATGCCTTCGCCCGGGAGCAGCTGCCGTGACCGATGCACTCGGCGTCATCGCCGGAACAGGCTTCTACTCACTCGATGCCCTGGATGCGCCCGAGCACGTGGTGGTGCAGACCTCCTTCGGCCAGGCGCGGGCCGTGGTGGGCGGGCTCCACGGGCGCCGCACTGTCTTCCTCGCCCGGCACGGCTCGGATCACTCCGTGCCCCCGCACATGGTCAACTACCGCGCGAACGTCCAGGCCCTGATCGACCTCGGCGTATCCCAGGTGCTCGCTGTCAACGTCGTGGGCGGCATCGGCCTGGACTCGGGCGCGCTGTCGGTGGTCGACGACTTCCTGGACTTCACCAAGGCCCGTCCGGTGACG
>CAYFLP010000083.1:241-9758 GCA_964344045.1 uncultured Bifidobacteriaceae bacterium | reverse complement strand
GCGGAAGAGCTCGAGGTAGTCGAAGGACTGCAGGAGCTGGTAGCTGAACTCGGTGTAGGAGATGCCATCCTTCGCCAGCCGGGCGGCCACCGCCTCGCGATCGAGCATGCGATTGACGCTGAAGTGCTTGCCGATATCGCGCAGGAACTCCAGGACGGACACGTTGACCGTCCAGTCGAAGTTGTTGACCATGACCGCTGCATTGGCGCCGTCGAAGTCGTAGAACCGCTCCAACTGGCCGCGGATGCGCGATACCCACTCCTCGACGACTTCGCGCGGATTCAAGGTGCGCTCGCCGGTCATCTTGGGATCGCCGATGAGGCCCGTCGCCCCGCCGACCAGGGCCAGCGGGCGATGGCCGTGCTCCTGGAACCGCTTGACGGTCAGGATCTGCACGAGGTTGCCCAGGTGCAGGCTCGGGGCCGTCGGGTCGAAGCCGCAGTACAAGGTGATCGGACCGGCCGCCGTCGATGCGCGCAGGGCATCGAGGTCGGTGCTCTGCGCGATCAGGTTCCGCCAGGACAGTTCGTCGATGATCGAGGACACGATCACATCTTTGCGGATCGGGCCTTGGCTGGGCGGAAGGGACTCACCGAGGGCTCGTCGCGCAGGTAGAAGCGCCACGGGGTCGGCGCTCCCGCGCCAGCAACGCCCGTGCGCGCGCTGGTCGCGATGCGCCCCACGTCGACGGGTGTCCCGAGTTCCAGGATCACGGCGGAATCGCGGCGAAGGAGGTCGATTCCGTCCTGCTCGCCGGTGAGGCCCAGGGCACGGGCGAGTCGGGCGGGCCCGCGTGCCAGGTCGCGGATGGAGCTTCCAGGCCGTCGCACCCGAGCGAAATCGATGCCGGCTACGACCTCGCCCGCGCGCACGAGGACAGCGCCGGCGGTCCCCTCCTCGCCGGTCACCACGTTCGCGCACCAGTGCATCCCGTAGGTGAAGTACACGTACAGGTGCCCGGCCGGACCGAACATCGTCGCGTTGCGGGCAGTCTGCCTGCGAAAGGCATGCGATCCGGGGTCCTCGCCCACGCCCCCGTAGGCCTCGACCTCCGTGATGCGAATTGTCACGACAGCCCCGTCGACACAGGTCGTCAGCCGGGAGCCGAGGAGAGCCGGCGCGACCACAGCGGGATGCCCTAGCAGCAGCGTGCGAGCAGCCACGTCATCGCCTCAGGAGTTCGCCGGGTACGTGCGCGGAGGCCTGCCGAACTGGGTCTGAGCCGGCCTGCTCGCCCGGACGCCGGCGCAGTGCCGGTGGGCGACTCGCGCGTTGGCGAGCTCGAAGGTGCCACCGCTGTCGATGCTCACCACGTAGTCGACTACCGGGTAGGTAGCCCCGAGGCGTTCCTTGCCGTGCCTGTCGCGCGCAGCATCGTCGTCGAAGGTACGAGTGCCGCACAGCCAGCACTTCGGCCCGTGGAGGCGGGCGACCTGGCTGAGTGCTGGCGGGCCATTGCGGGCGGCGGCCTTCGCCGGGTTCATGGCGCGATCGATGCTGCGCTGCGCCTTCTGCGCATCGCGATCCTTGCGCCACTGACGCTTGCGCTCCTGCGCCTGGCGTGCACGATGCGACTTCCAGGTGCGCAGGGGTTCGCGCAGCAGGAGCCCGGCTGCTGCAGCGCCCAGCAGGGCGATGACGATCCATGCAGTCATGTGCGCATCACGCCCAGTCGATGCGCTCCTGCGCGATCAGCGCGCCGAGGGACGCCAGTTGCTCGCGCACCCGTGCGGGGGCGGTCCCGCCGAACGAGGAACGGGAATCCAGCGAGCCCTGGACGCTGAGCACGCTGCGAACCTCGGGAGTCAGGCGCGGGGAGATGGCTGCAAGCTCTGCATCGCTGAGATCCCACAGTTCGATTCCACGGCCCTCGGCGGCTCGCACGCTGGCCCCAGCGATTTCGTGGGCCTCGCGGAACGGAACGCCTGCACGCACGAGCCACTCGGCGATGTCAGTGGCCAGGGCGAAGCCCTCGGGCGCCGACGCGATCATGCGCTCGGCATCGAACCGGAGGGTCGCGTACATGCCCGTCATGGCGGGCAGGACGAGCAGCAGTTGCTCGACCGTGTCGAACACCGGCTCCTTGTCCTCCTGGAGGTCGCGGTTGTAGCCGAAGGGCAGCGCCTTCAAGGTGGCGAGAAGGCCGGTGAGGTTGCCTATCAGCCGCCCGGACTTACCGCGCGCCAGCTCGGCCACGTCCGGGTTCTTCTTCTGCGGCATGATCGACGAGCCTGTCGACCACCTGTCATCGAGCTGCGCCCAGCCGAACTCGCGGCTGGCCATCAAGATGACCTCCTCGGACATGCGCGACAGGTGCACGCCGAGCATCGCTGCGACGAACAAGAACTCTGCGACCCAGTCGCGGTCGCTCGTCGCATCGATCGAGTTGCCCAGTGCGCTGTCGAACCCCAGGTCGGCGGCGACGCGCTCGGGGTCGAGCCCGAGGCTTGAGCCGGCGAGCGCCCCGGCCCCGAGCGGTGACCGCGCTGCGCGCTTGTCCCAGTCGGCGAGACGCTCGAGGTCGCGCCCCAGTGCATGCACGTGCTTGGCCAGCTCATGGCCGAAGGACACCGGCTGCGCATGCTGCAGGTGGGTGAAGCCCGGCGAGTAGACGTCGACGTGGGCCGATGCCTGGTCGACGAGCGCGGCCTGCAGCTCGATCACCTCGCGGGCGATGCGGCGGGCATGATCGCGCAGGTACAGCTTGAAGTCGGTAGACACCTGGTCATTGCGGCTGCGCCCGGCCCGCAGCTTGCCGCCGAGGTCGCCGAGGCGGGCGATCATCGAACGCTCGATGGCGGTGTGCACGTCCTCGTCCGAAGGATCGGGTACGAGGCTGCCGTCAGCCACGGCAGCTGCGATGTCCTCAAGCGCTTGGACGACGTCGGATAGCTCGGCGTCGGTCAGGAGCCCGGCCGCGTGAAGCACCCGCGCATGCGCCTTCGTCTGCGCGATGTCGTAGGGCGCGAGCCTCCAGTCGAAGTGCGTCGACAGGCTCAAGGCCGCCATGGCATCCGACGGCCCGTTGGCGAATCGCCCGCCCCACAACCTCGTGGGCTCGTTCACTGGCTGCTCCTTTGCTCCGCTGCCCGCAGCAGGCGATCGCAGAGATCCTGCGCCTGCCTGTTCGTCCGCATGACGAGGATGATGGTGTCATCCCCGGCGACCGAGCCCACCACCCCCAGGTTGCTGCTTCGATCGATGTGCCCCGCATAGAACTGCGCCGCACCGGGAGGCGTGTGCAGCACGGCGATATTGCCTGCGGCCTCTGCCCTGATCAGGAGGTCAGCCGCCAAGCGGACGACCGCTGCCTCTGCTCCTGCGGTAGGGATGCTCGTGTCGACCGCGCTAGCGCCGCTGACGCTGTATGCATGCCGGCCTTCAGCGCCGACGACCTTGACCGCGCCGATTGCATCGAGGTCGCGCGACAAGGTCGCCTGCGTCACGTGGAAGCCCTCGTCCGCGAGGATCTGGCCGAGTTCCTCCTGCGACGACACGTCCCTGGAGGCGAGGATCTGCGACACCAGTGCGCGGCGCGCGGCCATTGTGTGCGGAGTGTGGGGCGTGTGCGGCGTGTGCTGCGCCTGCGGGCTGCCACTCACTCGGCACGTCCCGACGCCACGGCCGCGCAGGCAGCGTCCCACCTATCGAGCGCGAGCGCGATGTCGTCATCGGAGACGATCAAGGGCGGCGCGAAGCGCACTGCATTGGGCGCGATGGCGTTGACGATGAGCCCATGCGCACGACAGGCCCTCTCGATGTCGGCAGGCACGGCATCTGCAAGCACCGCGGCGAGGAGGAGGCCCCTGCCTCGAACATGGTCGACGAGACCGTGCGATCGCTCGACGATCCCTGCGGCCAGCAGGGCCCCCGCGCTTGCGGCACGCTGCAGCAGGGCGTCGTCTGCGATCGCGTCGAGTACGGCAAGAGCGGCAGCACACGATGCGGGGTTGCCCCCGAAGGTGGATCCATGCGAGCCGGGACCGAACATGCCTGCAGTCGGGCCGAAGGCGACGCATGCGCCGATCGGCATGCCTCCGCCCAGCCCCTTGGCGAGCGTCATCACGTCCGGGCGCACGCCCGCGGGAAGCTCGGACTGCCAGGCGAACCAGGTGCCCGTGCGCCCGATGCCGGTCTGGACCTCGTCGAGGATCAGCAGTGCGCCGTGCGCATCGGCAATCTCACGGGCGCGCGCGAGATAGCCGGCGGGCGGGACGACGACTCCGCTCTCGCCCTGGATCGGCTCGAGCATGACCGCAGCCGTCGACTCGTCGACGGCTGCCTCGAGTGCGTCCGCGTCGCCGAAGGGGACAACATCAACGTCGCCCGGCAGAGGGCGGAAGGGATCCTGCTTCGCCGGCTGGGCCGTCAATGCGAGCGACCCCATGGTGCGACCGTGGAAGGAGCTGGCAGCGACCACCATCCGCGTGCGTCCGGTGAGCCTGGCGAGCTTGAAGGCGGCCTCATTTGCCTCCGCTCCGGAATTGCAGAAGAACACTCGCGCGGACGAATCGCCCGTTAGTGCGACGAGCCGCTCGGCAAGTCGGATCGCCGGCTCGGTCGCAACCAGGTTGCTGGTGTGCCCGAGTGTCGACAGCTGAGTGGCCACCGCGGCGACGAGCCGCGGGTCTGCATGGCCGAGTGCGTTGACCGCGATGCCTGCCAGCATGTCGACGTACTCACGGCCGTCGACATCCCATACGCGGGCTCCTTCGCCGCGCACGATCGCAATCGGCGGCGTGCCGTAGTTGTTCATCAGCGCTGACTGCCAGCGCTCGGACCAGTCTGTGCCCAGGCTCATGTCAGGAGTCCGTAGCCGGCGGCTCATCGGACGAGATCATCGTGCCGACCCCACTGTCGGTGAATACCTCGAGCAGCACGCAGTGCGGCACCCGGCCGTCGATGACGGTCGCGCGGGGCACGCCCCCCTCGACCGCCCGCAGGCAGGCTTCCAGCTTCGGAACCATCCCCGCCTCCAGGGTCGGCATCATGGCGCGCAGCCGATCCAGGCCCATGGACCGGATGATCGAATCGCGGTTCGGCCAGTCGGCGTAGACGCCTTCGACATCCGTGAGCACGACGAGCTTCTCCGCGCCGAGCGCGATCGCGAGCGCCGCCGCTGCGGTGTCGGCATTGACGTTGTGCGGCGTTCCATCCTCGTCCCGCGCAACGGTCGAGATGACAGGGATGAGCCCGTCGTCGAGGAGTTGCACGACGAAATCCGGCCGAACGTCGACGACATCGCCGACCTGGCCGATATCGACGGGCTGGCCGTCGACCATCGCCGTGCGCGTCTCTGCCGTGAACAACGAGGCATCCTCGCCCGACAGGCCCACCGCGAAAGGACCATGGCCATTGATGAGCCCGACGAGCTCGCGCTGCACCTGGCCGACGAGGACCATGCCCACGACGTCCATGACCTCAGGGGTCGTGACGCGAAGGCCCCCCTTGAACTCCGAGTCGACGCCGAGCTTCTTGAGCATCGAGCTGATCTGGGGCCCTCCCCCATGGACGACGACCGGCCGCAGTCCGGCCAGCCGCAAGAACACGATGTCCTCGGCGAACGAGGCCTTCAGGGCATCGTCCGTCATGGCGTTGCCCCCGTACTTCACCACGACGGTCGCCCCGCGCCAGCGCTTCAGCCAGGGCAGTGCCTCGGCTAGGACGTGCGCCTTCGCGGAGGCGTCATCGACGTCAGTCATCAGGAATCCTCAGGTCGAGTAGGCGGAGTTCTCATGGACGTAGTCGGCCGTGAGGTCATTCGTCCACACAGTCGCCTCGTCCGTGCCGGCATGCAGCTCGATGCGGATGGCGACTTCACGCCCGGCGAGGCTGACCAGCGAGCGATCCTCTCCGACGCCGCCTGACTTGCAGACGCGCACGCCGTTCATCAGCACGTCGACCTGGTCGGGCTCGAAGGCGGCCGACGTCGTCCCGGCAGCGGCGAGGACGCGGCCCCAGTTCGGGTCCTCGCCGTGGATCGCGCACTTCAGGAGGTTGCTGCGCGACACCGCCCGGGCCACCTCAAGTGCATCCGAGACGGACGCGGCGCCGACGACCGCGATCTGGATGTCCTTGGATGCGCCTTCGGCATCACCGATCAACTGCCGCGCCAGGGATCCGCAGACCACCGTCAGCGCTTCGGTGAAGGCAGCGGCCGACGGCTCGGTACCCGACGCACCGGACGCCATCAGGAGGACGGTGTCGTTCGTCGACATGCACCCGTCGGAGTCGATCCGGTCGAAGGTCAGGGACGTGGCCGTGCGCAGCGCCGACTCCGCAAGGTCGGCCGAGATGACCGCATCGGTCGTGATGACCACGAGCATGGTGGCGAGTGCCGGTGCGAGCATGCCTGCGCCCTTGGCCATGCCGCCGACGATGAAGCCGTCGCCCGCGAACGACGCCGTCTTCGGCACCGTGTCGGTGGTCATGATCGACACTGCAGCGTCGGCCCCGCCCGTCGCGTCAAGGGCTGCAGTTGCCATGTCGACGCCCAGCAGGATCTTCTCCATCGGGAGAAGCTCGCCGATGAGCCCCGTCGAGCACACCGCGACTTCGCCGGCTCCCGTGTCGACGCCCGTGCCCGTGATCGCCCCCGCTACGTACTCCGCCGTGCGATGGGTGTCGGCGAATCCCTGCGGGCCAGTGCAGGCATTCGCGCCACCGGAGTTCAGGAACACGGCGCGCAAGGACCTTTCCTTGAGCACCTGCTCCGACCACAGGACCGGCGCGGCCTTGAAGCGGTTGGAGGTGAACACCCCGGCAGCGACCTGCAATGGCCCGTCGTTGACGACGAGGGCGACATCAGGCCTTCCTGAAGCCTTGATGCCTGCAGTGACACCCGCAGCCCTGAAGCCCTTGGGAGACGTGACGGTCACGGCGCTACTCCGTTCACTGACAGGCCGAGGCCTTCGTCGAGGCCCAGCATGATGTTGGCGTTCTGCAGTGCCTGGCCAGCGGCGCCCTTGCCGAGATTGTCGATCGCCGAGACGACGATCGCCCGGCCCGAATGCGCGTCCAGTGCCACCTGCAGGTGCGCGGAGTTCGATCCGCCGACGGATGAGGTCTGCGGCCATTGCCCCGCGGGCAAGACCGTGACGAACTGCTCGCCGCCGTAGGCAGCGGACAGGCATGCGCGCAGCTCCTCGCCGCTGACTCCGGGGGCCGCAGGCGCGGTGCAGGTCGACACGATGCCGCGCGGCATCGGGGCGAGCAACGGGGTGAAGGACAAGGTCACGGGCTTGCCAGAAGCCGCGGAGATGGTCTGCTCCATCTCGGGGGTGTGCTGATGCACTCCCCCGACCTTGTAGGCGCTCATCGAGCCCATGACCTGGGTGGCGAGCAGGGTGTCGGAAGGTGACCGCCCGGCGCCCGACGTACCGGATGCAGCAACGACAACGACATCCGCGGCGTCGATGAGACCAGCAGCGGCCAGCGGAGCGAGTGCGATTGCCACGGAAGTTGCGTAGCAGCCGGGGTTCGCCACCCGCGATGCCGATGCAATCGCCGAACGCGCGCCAGGCATCTCGGGGAGACCGTAGGTCCAGGTGCCCGCATGCGGCGTGGAGCCGTAGTACGTCGCCCAGGCATTGCCATCGACAAGCCGGAAATCCGCACCCAGATCAACGATGCGGACCGACTCAGGCAACTGCGCTGCAAGGGCGGCCGACTGGCCATGCGGCAAGGCCAAGAAGCACACGTCCGCGTCGGCAAGCGCCTCGACCGAGGTCTCGACGAACACCCGCTCAGCCAGGCCGGCGAGGTTGGGGTGCACCTCACCGAGAGACGAACCAGCCTTGCCACCGGCAGCCACCGCACCGATCTCGAGCTGCGGATGGCTCATCAGCAGACGGAGGAGTTCCCCGCCCGCATACCCCGAGGCCCCGGCGACAGACACGCGAATCATGTCCGAAGTATACGCATACACGCATATTCATATGCAAAAGCTGGGCCCGGGGAGATCCCCGGGCCCAGCTTCCGAGCGGTACCGCTACTTGCGCGGCTGCTGCCCCGAGACAGTAGTCTCTTCAGCCACCTTGGTGATCGGATCGAACACCAGCGCGCGAACGAGGACAGGGGTCTTCGTCCACTTCAGGGGCAGGTTCTTCTTGAATGACACGTGCCCGCTGTCGCCAACCTTCTGGGTGTCCAGATTCGTCCACGTACCGTTGAAGATCGCCTGGACGATGTCGGTCTTGGCCGAGTAAGGCTGCACCTGCAAGATCACCGGCGTGCCCTTCGGCAAGCCAGGGACGGCCACCTTCGCGTTGACTCGCTGGAAGAGCCCAAGGAGGACCTTGTCGCGCGAGGCGTCCTGGAGCCTGACATCCCACGGGCTCACTCCGGCGGATGGCTCGGAATAGGGACCCCAACCTCGGGCATTCAGGGCTTGAACCTTTGCCGTGATCTTGTCGGGGGTTCCCGCTACGCCGATAGAGCACGTCAGCATGTTTGCGTCAGCCCTACGCGTAATGCAGATGCGGCCATTGGAGAAGGACGCGAGGTAATTGGTGATCGGCAAACCGCCGTTGTCGGCAGGCGCCTTCCAAGATGCAACGAGAGAGTTGCGGCCCGGAACCAACTTGACGTCAGTCGGGGCGCCAGCGACCTCCGCGAAGGGGATCATCACCATGTTGGACGTCGCTGCCCCCGACCAGCCGAGACCGTTGAAGGCCTTCACAGAGAAGACATTCGGCCCCTCAACGGGCGTGTAGCCGTAAAGGGGTGAGGTAACCACACACGAAGTGAATTTCGCGGCCGTTGCATCAGTCATGCAACCGGCGTTCAATCCCGTCATACTTGGCGAGCCCCACTCGGTGCCGCCGTACACCGAGTAATGAGTAATCGGCAGTGAGCCTGAATCACTCGGTGCGTCCCAGCTGACTCGGATGACGTCCATCTTCAGGGCTTGGTCGTATTCCTTGACCGCCGTGACATTCTGGGGCGGTTGCGGAGCGAACAAGGTATCCGGAACAGGCGCAATCGACGTATACACGCGGAACTGAACGTTGCCATAGAGCGTCCAGATGCCGTACCCGCGTGCTGAGTTTGTCGCAGTTGTGATTCCCGCCGGTATGCCAATGGTCGTAGTCGCGTTGTTACTGGTGGTCGCGTTGTTCAAGGTGACCTGGCGGACACCGGTGGCGCCCGAGACGGTCGAAGCCACGCACTGCACAGTGCCACTCGTGGTCCACGTGCCACTGTCGGTAAAGGTGACCCCGGATGTCGGGCAGGTGTAGGTGGACCCGCTTAGGGTTGCGTTCTCCGTGACTGCCGTCAAGGTAGTAGGCCAATCCCATTCGATGATGAAGAAGGGATTGGCGGTCGTCCCGGAGTTGACCACCGTGATCGTGGAGGCAGGAGCAGTGCCCACCTGCCATAGCGCTGGGTTGATCGTGGCAGACGTAACGGACGCACTTGCCCCTGGAGCGGCGACCGTTAGTCCCACCCCGACAATCATTAGCGCGCACGCGGATGCCAGCAGGCGTCTCATCATTGATTCCCCAGGATCTCGAAG
>CAYFLP010000083.1:0-222 GCA_964344045.1 uncultured Bifidobacteriaceae bacterium | reverse complement strand
TGGGGGCCTCGTCCACGGCCGTCTACCGGTACTTCCGCGACAAGGACGAGCTCATCGTCGCCATGCGCGAGGAACTTCTCTCGTCGGCCCTCGGGGAGCCGATCGACGTCACGGATCCCGGCGAGGCGCTGGTGCGGGTCGCCCTTGCTTTTCGAGCCGCGGCACGCGCCCACCCCTGCCTGAGCCAGATCATGGGCCTGCCCGCCCTGGCAGGTGACACGG
>CAYFLP010000082.1:0-9759 GCA_964344045.1 uncultured Bifidobacteriaceae bacterium | reverse complement strand
GCGCCAGCCACCGGGTCCGGGTCACCTGGTGAGTATAGGAACCAGGGCGTTCGCATCCGAGATGAAGCGGTCCCGATCACGTGTCGTGCACCCGGCCACGTCGGCCTGTGTTGCCTGGGCCACGGCAGTCTTTGCCGTGCCATCCGCCGTGCCATCCGCCGTGCCATCCGCCGCGGATGCGCCAGCCGGTGGACGGGGGCTAGTAGGCGCCCTTGCCGAGGAGCACGACCTTGACCGTCTTGGCGACGATCACCAGGTCCAGCGCCGGTGACCAGTGCTCGACGTAGTCGAGGTCCAGGCGCATGCGCTCGTCCCAGTCGACTTCCTTGCGTCCGGACACCTGCCACAGGCCGGTCAGCCCGGGCTTGGTGAGGTGACGGCGGTGGTCGGCATCGCCTAGCAGCGGCATCTCGTCGACGAGCACCGGACGAGGGCCGACCAGCGACATCGTGCCCGCGATGACAGCGGCCACCTGGGGCATCTCGTCGATGGACCAGCGCCGCAGGAAGCTACCGAACGGCGTGATGCGCGGATCGCGCTTGTAGCGGTCGATGATGTCGTCGTCGGGTGCCCCGATGACGGCGTCGCGCATCTTGTCGGCGCCCACGTACATCGTCCGGAACTTCGCGATCTTGATGATCTGGCCGCCGCGGCCCACGCGCTCTTGGAAGTAGAGCATCGGCCCACGGCTGGTGAGCTTGACCCCGATTGCCGCGACCAGCATGAACGGCAGGAAGACGATGAACAGGGCCAGGCCGGCCGTGATGTCGAGCATGCGCTTGATCGCGCGCTTGGGCCCGGTGAGATGCGGCTCGTCGAGGTGGAGCAGCGGGAGGTCGGCGGCGACGCGCATCGTCACGCGCGGGCCAGCGAAATCGCCGATCGTGGGCGCCACGAGCAGGTCGACGCGCGGGCCTTCCAGGCGCCAGGCCAGGCGCTGCACGACCTGCTGTCCGAGGGCCGGCGAGCCAGCAACCGCAACGGTGTCCGCGTCCTCGAGGGCGATGCGGGTCATGACCTCGTCGAGCCAGGCATCGAGCTGCTTCTCGGTTATGTCGATCCCGGGCTCGTCGACGACATCGACCACGGTGAAGCCGGCCACCGGATCGCGATCGAGGAGGTCGACGATGTCCGACCGCGCGGGCTCGGTGCCGATGACGACCGTGCGGTGCAGGAAGTGCCCGTATCGGCGCTCATGCCGAAGCCAGGCGCGCAGGCCCCAGCGCACGACGAGCAGGAGCGCGAGGCCCACGGCGAAGGTGATGAGCACGAAGCCGCGCGAGAGGTCCAGCTTCAGCGCGAAGGCGACGATCGCGACAGCGCCGAAGACGACTCCGGTCGCCGAGACGACGCGCTTGAACTCCTCCGAGCCGACCCCGAGGATGCGGGTGTCGTACGCACCGCGCAGGACCAGCGTGCCGAACCAGGCGGCCACGACGATGACCACGAGCGAGACGTACGTCGGGTCGTTCAGCTCGACCGAGTACGGGATCGCCCAGCGCAGGATGAAGCCGACCACCCCGGCCGTGACGATGGCGAGGAGGTCGAGCAGCAGGGCCCGGGTGGCATAGACGCGCAGGGGATCGCGGCGCAGGTGCGGGCGGTCACGGTGCGAGTGCGCCTCCGCCCAGCCGATGCGGGCGGGGGTGCGCAGGGGGATCGTGTGCTGCTCGGCCAGGTGGGTCGAGGGGGCGACGGGCTCCGGGAGCGCGCTGGCGGTCGGGCCTGGCACCGGGCCGGACGTGGACTCTAGAGCCGCCCCGGGGGCGTCAGGCACCGCGTTCTCGTCGAGCGACATGCCTCACCTCCTGGCAGTCAGGTGCATCCACGGTAGCAGCGATCCCGCCCCTGGCCCACTACCGTCGAGCCCCGCTGAATGGCGGTTTGTGGGGGCCCTGGGGCCCGCACAACCGCCATTCAGCGGGGCTCGGCGGAAGGAGCGGGGGCTACTGGAGGAAGAACCTGACCGGGATCTCGGTCAAGGTCACGTCCGCGCCGGCGGCCACTTCCTGGCAGTTCGCCAGGGGATCGCAGACCAGGGCAGTGCCCTCAGGAGCCTTGAAGGCGACGTCGCCCTTCTCGGACCAGGCCACGACCGACTTCTGGCCGTCGCGTGTGAAGTTGCAGACCACGGCACCGGTCGCGTCGTCGCAGCCGTCGAAGGACGAGCCGATCACCCAGTTCTCCAGGGCGAAGAAGCCCGCCTCGGCGTCGGACTGCGGGTAGGCCTGGATGCCGAGCAGGTCGTACGGCTTCTGGGTCCAGATGTACCAGTACGAGCGGTCGACGCCGTAGCGCAGGTCGTCGATGTAGGTCCGCACGACCCAGCCGGCCGCCTTCGGGCCGGTGATGTCGACCTTGGGCAGGTCGCCGGGGCCCGCCAGGCCGTAGTTGAGCTCGGTGTCCCACAGCGGGAGGTCCGCCGGGGCGCCCGCTGCGCTCAGGTCGTCCTTGACCTTCTGCAGGACGGCACCGCGGGCGGACGGATCGCCATCGGCCGAGGGGTACGTGTGCACGGCGACGACGTCGACCGGCCAGCCCTTGGCGGCCAGCGCCGAGAGGTAGGCCGGGAAGAACTTGTCGAACGGCCCGGTCAGGCGGGTCGACGGCGAGGCCGAGACGACCAGGGCGCTCGGGTCGATCTTCTTGATGATGTCGTAGGCGCGCTTGGTGAGATCGGCCATCTCCTCCGGGGTGCCATTCCAGAAGTTCTTGAGGTTGGCCTCGTTCCAGATCTGGTACGCGGTGATGCGGCCCTTGTAGCGCGTCGCCACCTCGGTCACCCAGGCGTCCCACGCCTTGAGGTCCTTCGGGGCGCTGGCCGCGCCCGGCTGCGGGTAGTCGGCATCGCCCACGGTCTTGGCGTTCCACTCGGGGGTGGTGCCCAGGACCATGAGGATGTCCTTCATCCCCTTGGCCTCGGCGTTCTCGAGGATGCCCTCGAGGTTGTCCCACTTGTACACGCCGGGCTCGAGCTCGATCTGCGACCAGGCCGTGCCGTTGTCCCACAGGCGCAGCGCGCCGAAGGGAGCGGACGCCCAGGCGCCGGCCTCGGCGCCTTCGATGTGCATGCCCACGAGGGACGCCGGGACGCCGTTCGCCTCCGGGGCTGCGGCACCACTGGTGGCAGCGGCACCGCTGGTGGCCGGAGCCGAGCTACCGCCGCCGCCACCGCATGCGCTCACCCCCAGGGCGAGGGCTGCGATCGACGCTGCGACAACTAGCTTGCGCTGAGCACTCCGAACCATTGGGGCATGTATCCAATCGTCACCTGCGACCCGGGGGTCACCGGCGTGCACTGGTTGAGCGCATCACAGGTGCTGGTCGCGTTTGCGGGCACCGTAAAGGTACCTGAGCCGTTGGTCGCCCAGGCGACCACCTTCGGGTTGGTGTTGTCGCCCAGCTGGCAGGTGGCAACCGCACCGTCCGTGCAGGAGTAGAACGCCCCGCTCAGCCAGTTGCGCGCCGTCTGGTAGCCGATCGCGCCCGGGGTGCCGGTGTACATCTGGATGCCGACGAGGGGGGAGTTGTTGTACCAGTAGTACCAGTAGGCGCGATCAATGCCGTAGAGGGCGTCCTGCAGGTAGGTCTCGGCGACGTAGGCGGCCGCCTGCGGGCCGTTGATCACCTGGCGGGGGCTGGCTCCGGGGCCTGCGATGCCGTAGTTGACCTCGGTGTCCCACAGTTCCTTGTTCGCCGGGACGCCGGCGGCCTTCATGTCGGCCTGGACCTGCTCGATGTAGGTCGCGCGCTCGTCGGGCGTGCCGGTGCTCGCGGGGTAGGTGTGGGCCGAGATCACGCTGACGGGCCACCCGGCCTTCTTCAGGCCCTTGAGGTAGGCCGGGAAGAACTTCTTGTAGGCACTCTGCAGGCGAACCGTGGTGCTCGCCGCGACGACGTCTGCCGAGGGGTCGAGCTGGTGGATGATCTTCGAGGCTTCCTTGGTCAAGGTGACCATCTGGTCCGGGGTGCCCGTCCAGAAGGTCGACAGGTTGGCCTCGTTCCAGATCTGGTACGCGTCAATCGAGTTGCCGTAGCGCTTGACGACTGCGGTGACCCAGTTCTTCCAGTCCTTGATGTTCGCGGGCATCGAGGCAGCGCCCTTGTTGGGGTACTTGCCGGCCTTCTTGTCGCTGGCCGCCCACGTGGGGGTCGAGCCGAGCACGTAGAGGATCCGAAGGTTCTGCTGGTTGGCGTTCTGCACGGCAGCGTCGAGGCCGTTCCACCAGTACTTGTTCTTCGCCTGCTGCACCTGGCCCCAGGCCACGCCGGAGTCCCACAGGCGCACGGTGCCCTCGTTGACCGAGGTCTGCTCGCCCTGCGAGATCTGCGGGATGTGCATGCCGAAGTTGATATCGGTGATCGGGCCGCCCTGGCTGGCCTGCGAGGGAGCAGCGATGGCCGTGGTGCCGACGACCAGGGCCGCGGCCACCAGGGCAGCGGGGACGGCGCGGCGGGACCGCACGGAACGCAGGTTCAGCTTCGAGATCATGGGGAAAGGGCCTCTCAGGACGCGATCGGGTCGCGAGCGAACCTAGCCGAGAGTCGGCCGATTTCCCGTTACCCACGCCCGACGGGCCCCCGAGGAAGGGACGCGCGCTATCGGCCTGTCAGCGGGGGCGCAGGACGTACAGGCTCTGGCCGTCGGTCTCGCGGCCGTACTCGAATCGGTCGACGGCCAGCCGTGCGCCGTTCACGTGATCCTCGAAGCGCCAGCGGGCGAACCGGGTGCAGTGCAGCCGGCCCTTCCACTCCAGCGGCCCGTAGCCCTCGGGGTTCTCCTCCCAGCCCGGCACGTCCTCCTCGACGAAGCAGGTGACGAAGGCGCGTCCGTTCTCCGACAAGGACTCGCGGATGAGCTTGAGGTAGGCCGCGGTGTCGTCCTCGTTCATGTGCGAGAAGACCGAGTAGGCGTAGAAGACATCGACTGAGCCCGGCTCCGCCGCAACCGTGCGCTCGAGGGAGCCGTCGGGGTTGTAGCGCTCGTTCGAGACGTCGACCAGGGTGAAGCGATAGCCGGGGGCGGCCAGGTTCGCCTGGGCCCATTCGATGAGCTCGGGCTGGACGTCGACCCCGTGGTAGTCGGCGATACGGCCGAAGTGCGCCTTGACGCCGACCGCGAGCCGGCCCGCGCCGCAGCCCCAGTCCAGCAGGGTGGAGTCGGCGGTCAGGCCGGCGTACTTCTCCAGGCGCTTGACGTCGCTGACAGCGGTCTTGATGAAGGCAGCGTCCTTCTTGAAGTGCTCGCCGCCCATCCGGTACTTGCCCGGGGGGAGGACGAGATCGCCCTTCTTGCCGGCCTTCCCAGCAGCATCCGATGCGCCGGCCTTCTTCTTGTCCTTGTTCCCGAACATGCGACGAGCCTAGTTCGGCAAGACCCGGCTGCCGGTCGCGGCTCGGCTTCCGGCGGCATCGAATGCACCGCCCGCAGGATCGTTCGCGTCCTCGGGGAAGCCATCCGTGCGCACGGGATCGTTCTGCGGCGACAGGATGTCGCCGACCACCATCGCCGCCAGGTAGAGCGTGGCGACGATGTGCACCAAGGTCGCCAGGGCATAGGTCTGGTCGTTGAGCCCGCGGCCCTCGTCGAGGCCGTACACGACCAGGTACCACCAGATCGCCATGAAGTAGACGAGCTCACCGGCCTGCCAGATGAGGAAGTCGCGCCAGCGCGGCCTCGCCAGCGCAGCGAGCGGGATCAGCCACAGCACGTACTGGGGCGAGTAGATCTTGGTGGTGACGATGAAGGCGGCCACGATGAGGAAGAGCACTGCCGGCAGGCGCGGCTGTCGTGGGGCACGGAGTACCAGCAGTGCGATGCCGATGAGCAGCAGGACGAATGCCCCGCCCGACACCAGGTTGATGCGCTCCTGCGGCACGCCGGGAAGGCCCAGCATGTCGACCGCGTACCAGAACGACCCGAAATCCACGCCGCGCTGCTGGTTGAAGACGTAGAAGTGCGACCAGCCCTCGAAGTTGGCGATCGCGAAGGGAATGTTCACGACCAGCCACGACAGCGCTCCACCGAGCAGGAGGGAGCCGAAGGCGCGCCACTGCCGCGTGCGGATCGCCAGCAGCAGGAATCCGAATACGAGCAGCAGCGGGTAGAACTTCGCGGCGACGCCCAGGCCCAAGAACACGCCTGCGGCGAACGGTGAACGCCGCGACCACATCAGCAGGCACAGTGCGGTGAACATCATGGGCAGCAGGTCCCAGTTGATGGTCGCACCCAGGATCACCAGCGGCGACAGCGCGATCATCGCCGCGTCCCATGGGCGCCGGCGCACGGTGCGGGCAGTCGCGACCACTGTCACGAGCAGCGGTACGAGAAGCATGACGACGTTGACGTCGAAGAAGGTGCGCAGGCCGTCCAGTGCCGGGCGGAGCACCAGCGCAGCACTCGTGATGAGCGACGCGAGGTACATGAAAAGCCCTGTCACGACCGGGTATTCCAGGTAGGTGCCGTCGGCCGCAGGCTGCAGGTACGGGATCGTGCCGTCCGCGAAGCCGCGCACGTCGTAGAGAGCGGTGATGTCGGAGTAGCACAGGTGCTCGTAGCGATCCGGGCTCAGCCATCCGCCGACCCGGCATGGGTAGTCCAGGAGATAGCCGATCACATAGCCGACGACCGTGAGGACGATCAGGACGCGGATGGGGGTCCACCAGGACGAGCCGGCCCGGCGCAGGAAGCCGAGCGGGCCGCCCAGGAAGCCGATGGACGCGGCGACGACCGGGTCCTCCTGTGACGGATCGACGATGGTCGATCCGAGGGGGGCACCGCTGGGAGTCACTGGGGTCGGCCCTCGTCCACGGGCTCAGGTGACGGCGACGGCGTCGGCGTAGGGGGTGTCGTCGGCTCGAACAGGCCGGGATCCGGCGACTGGCTGACCGGCGCACCGTCCAGCGGAGGGACATCGGTCGGGGCCGTGGCAGCGGGGTCGCTGGGCAGCGGTGCCGCAGGCGAGTTCTCGAACTCCGGGAGCACCGTCGGCGTCGGGCAGCCCATCGGCACCTCCTCGGAATCGGCGGTGATGAATGCCGGGCAGTCCAGCGGCTGGTCGACGTTGTCCGGCGGAGCGGGGAAGTCGGCCTTGTCGAGGCCGTCGAGGGCTCCCGCCATGAACGCCGTCCAGATGGCCGCCGGGTACGAGCCGCCCGTCACCAGCGCCATGCCGCCGGTGCCCGCGAGGGTCACCGGGGTGCCGTCCGGGCTCTCCTTCGCCATCAGCACCGCGGCAGCGAGCTGGGGCGTGTAACCGACGAACCAGGCGCTCTTGTTGTCGTCGGTCGTGCCCGTCTTGCCAGCAGCGGGGCGCCCCAGGGCGAGGGCCGTCGCTCCGGTGCCGTTGGTCACCACTCGGTTCAGCGCGTACGAGACGGTGTCGGCGACCGCAGGATCGAAGGCCGACTCGGGCTTGGGCTCGTACTCGTAGAGCAGCCCGTCGTTCGCGCCCAGGACCTCCTTGATGACCGTCGTCTGCGCGTGCTTGCCGCTTGCCGCGAACGTCGCATAGGCGTTGGCCATGTCGAGGCCGGACGGCGACGCCGTGCCCAGGACGAAGGTGAGGTTGAGTTCCTCGAGGTCAAGGCCAGGGGTGTCGGACGGCACGCCCGCGCGCACTGCCGCATCCGCGACGGTGTCTACGCCGATCTGCGACTCCAGCTCGACGTACGCCGTGTTGATGCTGTTCTCCGTCGCCTTCAGCAAGGACACCTGGCCGTAGGAGTGGTCGCCGTAGTTGGTGAGCGTGTAGCCGTCGATCGTCGCGGGGGAGTCGCCGTTCCACACGGAGGTGAGCGGGACCTCCTGCTCGGTTGCCGCAGCCAGGGCGAAGGGCTTGAAGGTCGATCCTGCCTGGGCGAACGGAGTGGTCGCGTTGTTGATCTGGTCCTGGACGTAGTCGCGGCCACCGTAGACCGCCACGATCTCGCCGGTGCCCGGGCGCACCGCGGCCAGGCCGATGCGCAGGCCGTCCGTGCCCGACTGCGGGCCCATCTTGCGCACTGCGGCCGATGCCGCCTTCTGGGCCTTCTTGTCGAACGTCGACGTGATGCGCAGGCCGCCGCGCTGGATCTCGGTCTCGTCATAGCCCATCGACACCAGTTGCTTCTGGACCATCGTCAGCATGAAGCCGACCTGCCCGCCGAGCCGGTCCTTGGCCTTGAGCTTCTTGATCTTCGGGAAGACCGCATTCGCCCGCTGCTTCGGCGTGATCCACCCCTGGTCGACCATGCCGTCGAGCACGTACTCCCAGCGTCCCTGGAGCGCGTCGAGATTCTCCTCGGGCGCAAGGCCGCTGGGGGACTTGATGATCGACGCGAGCACCGCCCCCTGCTCCAAGGTGAGCTCGCGTGCCGGCACGCCGAAGTAGGCGATGGACGCCGCCTCGATGCCGTAGGCACCGCGGCCGAAGTAGATGGCATTGAGGTAGTTGCCGAGGATCTCGTCCTTGGAGACCAGGGTCTCGAGCTTCACCGACAGCAGGGCTTCCTTGATCTTGCGGTCCCAGGATCGCTCCTGGGTCAAGAAGGCGTTCTTCGCGTACTGCTGGGTGATGGTCGAACCGCCCTGGGTCGAACCGCCCACGACGTTGTTCCACAGCGCGCGGCCGATGCCGATCGGCGAGACGCCACCGTGCGCGTAGAACTCGCGGTCCTCGGCCGCCAGCACGGCATGCTGCACGTCGAGGGGCACCTCGGAGAGCTCGACACTGCGTCGGGTCGCCTCGCTCAGCCGGCCGATCTCGCTCGTTCCGTCGGAGTAGTAGACGACGGTCGCCTCGCTGGTGGTGAGCTCATTCGGGTTCGGCACGGTGGTGCGGGACAGCAGGAGGAAGAACGCGCCCACGGCGATGCCGGCGAGGAGCACGAGCAGGATCAGCAGGTTGCGCAACCAGTGGCGCTTGCGCGGCGGCTCAGCAGACACGGGTGTCCTTCAGGATCGGGGAAGTCATCCAAGGAGATCACGCGGAGTGGGCAATGGGCGCCTCGGCACGCCGTCGCCGAGCACATAGGTGGTCGTGAGGAAGTTCCAGTGGCAGCGCTGGCATACCTCGACCACGTAGACGCTGAACTCCCCGAACTGGCTCGCCATCCGGCCCAGCTCGTCGGTCGCCCGGATGCGCCCGCTGTACGGCCCTAGCTGGTCTCCGTACACGTAGGTGACGGTCACCAGGCCCGCATCGCGGCAGGCCGGGCACGGGCGCCCGGCGGATTCGCCGTGGTTCTTGGCGGCGCGCAGCAGGTAGGGGTCGGCATCGAGGGCATCGCTGTCGAGGCCACGGCCGCCGAAGAGCTCGCGCAGGGCATTGCGCCGGCCGAGTGAGTGATCGACCACGCGGCGCGGCTTGGCCGGATCGGCGACCGGCTCAGCCGACGAGGGATCCACGCTCGGCCGGTAAGCACCTGACGTGCCGCGCGGCACGGTTCCGCGGATCGCAGACTTCCGGGGCGCTGCCATTCCCCGATAGTAGATACCCCGTGCAACTGCGCATGTGTAGCGTGCCGGTCGTGGCCAGGCTCACCGCAGTGCGTGAACTGATGGCCACCCGCGACTTTCGCTTCCTGTACTCCGTGCGCCTGGTGGGCCAGTCCGGGGACGGCCTCCTGCAGTCGGCCCTGGCCACGTTCGTCCTGTTCTCGCCCGAGCGACAGCCCAGCGCGGTCAAGGTGGCCGCGGCGTTCGCGATCTTGCTGCTGCCGTACTCGATCGCCGGGCCCTTCGCGGGCGTCTTCCTCGACCGCTGGCGCCGGCGCCAG
>CAYFLP010000081.1:4553-9884 GCA_964344045.1 uncultured Bifidobacteriaceae bacterium | reverse complement strand
CGCTGGCCACCAGCGTCCACAGGGCCGGGTCGACCATGATGCGGTCGGCCGCCCGAACCTCGACGTCACCGCCACCGTGGACCAGGCGGATCGTGATCTCCCGGACGTCCTGCGGGGCGCCGAGGTCGAGTACGACACCCGTGCCGCCCTTCGCATCGAGATCGCCCGAGGAATAGGTGTCGGTGAGCCACGCCGTCGCGGCATCGGCGTCGTTGATGGTCGCGACGGCGTCCTCGCCCTCGCGGCCCTTGCGCTTGTCGGGCTTGTCGTTGCCGTCGTCATCGCCGAACGGGTCGTAGCTGCGCATGGCAGAGATGGGGTAGATGCGCTCGATGGTCCCGCCCGCATCTGTCTGGATCGGCCGTGCCTCCGCGGTGAGCAGGTCTGCCAGGGCAGGTCCCTTGTCCTTGTCGGCGGAGATGCTCGAGGACGTGATCAGCTGCCAGCCGCCCCACGCGGCCAGGCACACGAGGGCAAGTGCGACGGCGACGGCGAGCACTCGTCGACCGCCGACGACACCGATCCGCGCAGCCCGGCGCCAACCCGTGGCCGGCGGACGGCGCACGGTGGTCGACACCGGTGCCAGGTAGTCCAGCGTGGTGCCCGCGGCCAGGGCGAAAGCAGATGCATCCGCGAGCCGGGTGACGCCCCTTGGCCGGTTCGCAGCCAGCAGCGAGCGGGCGACCAGGTCGTCGACCGAGGCCGGGACCATCGCCCGAACCCGGGACGGCGGAAGGACTGTCTCGCCCTGCCGGGGCGCCGGCGGCAGCACTGTCTCGCCCTGCGCGGAGGGTGGCAGGTCGCCCGTGCCCGTGTGCAGGGCCCCAGCGCCGGGCCAGGCCCCGGTCGTGAGGGCATAGAGGATGGCGCCGAGGCCATCGACGTCAGAGGTGAAGGGATCCGAGGGCACCGTTGCGTCGCTGGCAATCAGCGGGCCGAACACGGCCGCGTCGACCGCTAGTCCGCGCAGGCGCACCTCGCCGGCATCGGTGATGAAGACACTCGACGGCCGCAGCCTTCCGTGGGCCACGGCTGCCTGCTGCGCCACGGACAGGGTGCGTGCGATGTCGGTGACGAGCGAGACGGCCTCCGCTGGCGACAGGGGCGAGCCATGGCGGTCGGCGAGGGTTCGCTCGAGGTTGCGGCCGCTGGCCCACTCCGACACGACCGCGACCGTTGCGGGGCCGTCGTCGGTCGCGGGAACGTCCATCACGTCGAGGACGCGCAGCAGCGCACGGTCGTCGACGAGCGCGGAGGCTTGTGCTGCTCCTACTACCGCTGGGACCCGGGCATCGTGCGAATCGAGTACGCGAATCGCCACTGTGCGGTCGAGAACAGTGTCGTAGCCGCGCCAGAGCAGCACGTCAGCGCAGCCGGGCGTGCCGGAATCGCTCGTGACGAGATCGAGCAGCCGGTAGCGGCCCAGGAGGTCGTCTGCCCTCATGCCGGCCTCCGGCGCACTCGCCGGCCGAGGCCTCGCACCAAGGTGATGGCATCGCTCACCTCGCGAATGCGCAGGACCCACGCGGCGCCGATGAACACGCCCACGCCGACAAGTGACGTGACGGCAACGCTGACGAGCAGGGTCAGGCGACTCACCTGCGAGCTCGCTTGGGCTCCGGTCAGGATGGTCACGGTGAGTGCGAGCATCACTCCGGCCGCGATCGCCCCGGCAATCAGCGAGCGGACGATCATCCAGGCGGTACGCCGGCTCTCGAGCGAGCCGAGCTTGCGTACGAGCAGCCACCACGCGACAACAAGGCCGATCCAGTAGGAGATCGAGTACGCCAGTGCGATCGAGGCGACCTGCGAACCTCCGGCGGCCGCCATGTGGAACAGCGGATAGGCGAAGGCAAGCAGCAGCACGCTGAAGACCACGGTGATGAAGAACGGCGTGCGGGTGTCCTCGACGGCGTAGTAGCCGCGCAGAAGCACGTAGAACAGCGTGAACGGCAGCAGGCCGAGCATGAACACCGACACGATCAGGCCCATGAGGCCTGCCTGCGCGGGTGTTGCAGCGCCGTAGCCGAACAGCAAGATCGCGACCGCGGCGCCGTTGACGATGAAGATGGCCGCGATGGGGACGATCAATGCCGTCACCATGCGCATGGTCCGTGCGACGTCCGCTCCGACCAGATCGAGGCGGCCCGAATGCGCGACGCGGCTCAGTGCGGGCAGCAGCGCGGTGACCACCGAGACGGTGATCACGCTGTGCGGCAGCAGGAAGACCAGGTGTGCCTTCTGGTACGTGGTCAGGCCTGCGGCCACCGCATCGGTTGCGCTGGCATTGACGTTGGCCTGCGTTGCCAGTCGGGTCACGAACAAGTAGGCAGCCTGGTTCACGAGCACCAGGCCGATCGTCCAGATGGCGAGGGTTCCGGCCTTGCCCAGGCCGGCATCGCGCCAGTCGAACCGCGGTCGCCAGACGTAGCCTGAACGCCACATCACGGGGATCAAGATGACCGCCTGGGCGACGACGCCCAGTGTCGTTCCCACCCCGAGCAGGAGGACCTGGCTCGAGGTCAGCGTGCCGTCGCTGGCCGCCGCGGTGCCTGCCATGACGATGAACAGAACGAAGGTCGCGATGGCGATGACGTTGTTCGCGATCGGGGCGAACATGGGCGCGCCGAACTTTCCGCGCGCGTTCAGGACCTGCATCAGCATCGCGTACATGCCATAGAAGAAGATCTGGGGCAGGCACAGGCGCGCGAATGCCACGGCCATGTCGAACTCGGCCGGCGGGAAGTCGGCCGGCGTGTACAGGTCGACGATCCAGGGCGCAGCGACCACGGCGATGATCGACAGCACGAGCAAGGACGTGCCGACCAAGGTCAGCAGCCGATCGGCATAGGCCTTGCCCTGGTCGGCGTCCTCCTTCATGCGGCGGACGAGCTGCGGGATGAACACGGCGTTGAGCGCACCGCCGATGACCAGGATGTAGACGATTGTCGGAAGCGAGTTGCCGAGCGAATACGCGTCGGAGACGATGAAGAATCCGAGCGCGGCCGTCATGGCGATGTCGCGCGCGACTCCGGTGATCCTGGAGGTCACGGTCCCGAGGGCCATGACGGCGCTGTTGCGGGCCATGCCCTGGCCCGCGGCCTGCGGAGGGTTGGCCGCGATGTCGCCGGGCTGCTCCTCGCGAGCCGCCTCCGAGAACTCAGCGGCTGCCTGCTCGGCGGCAGTCACGTCATCGGCGGGTGGCACCCGCCTATCTTCCCCTGCTGGCTGCACGATCGGCCGTCAGGCAGGCGGCTCGTTGCGCGAGATGCTCGCGGCGTGAATCCTGCGGTAGACGCCGACGATGACGAAGACCACGATCGCCAGGAACGCGACGGCCACCACCCACGCTGCTGCCCGTGCGTAGGCCGTGGAGACGAGGGTGATGTGCGCGGGGGCGGCGAAGGCCTCGCCGTCGGGCGTGATCAGCTGGACGTCGACGGGAAGCGGGTCGCCGCCGACGACGCGGGCATCGATGTCGACGCTGGCCATCTTGCCTGGCTCGATGCGGATGCTCGTGAGCGGTTCGGACTCCAGCCGCAGGGCGGGGACGCCCTCCAGGCGCAGGCCGACAGTGACCGCGCGATCGAGCTCATTGGAGATCGTGACCGGAACCCGCCCGTTGTCTCCCGAGAACGTCACCGTCCCGGCGCTGAGCACCCGAACGCGATCGGTCTGGTCCTTCAGTTCGGTGCCCGTCGTGCGCACGAGCCGGACGCCGGTCTGGGGCTGGCTGCGCCAGGCACTGGACTCGGCGCGCAGGATCGCCGCGTCGTAGTCGTCGCTCACGCCGGTCGGGTCGTCGATGACGGACGTGAAGGAGTCGACATGCTCGGCGAGGGACTTCACCGAGGCCATGTACCCGGCGGTCAGCTCTGCCTCGCGGGCCTTGTCGCCGTACCCACCTCGCTGGCGGCTGGCTGCGGTCACGGGCGCATCGCTGAGCTCGGCCAGGGTCGTCGCGTGCAGCCAGGGAGCGCTGCCGGTCTGCTTCAAGAGCGCGGCCACGATGGCGTCGTCCGGATCCCAGCGCACCGTGGCAGGGGCCACGACGACTGTGGGATCGGGCATGGTCGGGTCGGCATTCTGCGAGATCAGGGCCGTGGTGGCCAAGAACTCCTGGCGCACGGTGACGGGCGTGCGGCCGGCACCCGAGGTCGTCGCGACGAGTGCACTGAGCCCCGGGTCGGTGAGGACGGCACGGATGGTGCCTGCGGACGTCGGAATGGAGGCGATCGGCGATCCGCTCAGGTCCATCGTCGGATCCGTCGCGGGCAGTGCCAGTGAACTGAGCACGACCTCGCGGATCCCGGCGGAGGCCAGGACGCTGAGCGCAGGCCGGTCGAGACGGCCGAACGGCGCCCAGTACAGGCCACCGGTGATGGGAGTGCCGAGGGCGGCCTCGGCGACGGCCGGACCCTGCGTGACTGCACGCACGACATCCGTCGGCAGTCCGGCGCGCGTGACTGCGCTGGCGTCGACGTCGGCGTAGGGCAGTGTGCGAAGTGCGCGGCCGGAGTCGGTCGCAGCCGCGACGTCGCTCAGCCATGTCGCGGCGGCTCCCTCACGCTCACCGGGCACGGCCTGGCCATCTCGGTCGACCAGGTAGCCGTCGGACATGTCGGCCGCCGTCTGCAGCAACTCCGGGTCGGCAATCCACGAGACCAGGCCCCGCCGCTTGTCACCGAGCTCGACGAGCCTGCTTAGGCGGCCGCCCTGCGAGAGCTCGGCCGGGGTGCGCTCGTCGAGCAGCAGGCCGGTCGCCGTGCGCGCGGGCCAGTCGGCGAGCGGCCACAGCCAGGCGATGCTGACGGGCGTGAGCGACCCACTGGGGTACCACGGCAGGTAGGTGCGAAGGTCGGCCAGGCGGCTCTCGGTTGATCCCGAACCAGATGAGCCAGAACCATTTGAGCCAGAACCAGATCCGGCTGACATCGTGCCCAGTGCCTCGATGCCGAGCACGTAGGTGCCCGGCTCCGGCAGCCCGAGCGACTCGACCGGCATCGTCAGCGTGAAGGCGGACCTGTCGCCGGGGGCCAGCGTGTCGGCCAGGCTCACGATCGACCCAGGAAGCTCGACGTCGTCCGGGCTGCCGTCATGGGGCACGGCCGGTAGCTGCGCGATCGTGGCGAGGTCGGTCCGGTCGGCCAGTGGCGCAGAGGACTTGCGCAGCCCGACCCGGACCTTCTCGATCGCGGTCGACGAAGTGTTGACCAGCGTGCCGCGTACGGTGAGGGTGCTGCTCTTGCCGGGCGCGGCCGGCGTGAGCGAGTCGAGGACTATGCGCACGGGCCCGGCGGAATCGGCGCGGGCCTCCTGGACGCCAAGCCC
>CAYFLP010000081.1:0-4453 GCA_964344045.1 uncultured Bifidobacteriaceae bacterium | reverse complement strand
GCCAAGCCCTGAAAGGCCAAGTCCAGGCAGGCCAACGAGACCCGAGAGCACGAAGCAGGCGCCCAGTGCGCCCAGTGCTGACCACCGGCGATGGCCGCGACTCACGCGGTCCCCTGCGGATGCTCGGCCAGCCAGCTGCGCGCGGCTTCGACCAACTTGCGCTCGTCCGGGTATGCCAGGTGCTCCTCGGCGTGCGCCAGGTCGAACCACCGCGACTCCACGACCTCGGGGTCGGTGTCGGTCAATTCCCCGCCCGTGGCACGGAGCAGGAAATGGCGGACGGTCTTGTGGATGCGGTTGCGCTCGGACATGAACCAGAAGTCGATCGAACCGAGGTCGGCCAGGACCTCGCCCTCGATGCCGGTCTCCTCGCGGATCTCCCGGACTGCTGCCTGGGCGTCGGTCTCGCCCGGCTCGACATGCCCCTTGGGCAGCGACCAGGACAATTGCCCGCGCTTGTCGAGGCGGCCGATGAGGGCCACGGCCGGCGGCTGCCTCACGAGGTCGATGACCAGCCCCCCGGCGGAGGACTCCTCCACCGTGCGCCCGCGGCCGGCCGCCCGAGGGCTGGACGGGGAAGCGGGCTTGGCCATGCAGCCAGGATAGGTGAGACTCCTCTACGCTCACCTGCCGTGACCACGCAGCAACCCGACCCGGGCGCCAACGCCCCGGCCTTGGCCCTCGTCCGGGCGGCGAGTGCCCTGGCGCCGGTCGAGCCGTTGCTCGCGGCACTCGGCCAGCGGTTCGCGGAGGCTGGTCATCAACTGGCCCTGGTAGGCGGACCCGTGCGCGATGCGCTGCTTGGGAGGCTGGGTCCTGAGGCCGACCTGGATTTCACGACCGATGCCCGCCCCGAGGCCGTTCTCGCGCTGCTCGAGGGCTGGGCCGAGGCCACCTGGGACGTGGGGATCCGCTTCGGCACGGTCGGCGCTCGCGTCCAGGGCCGCGAGGTCGAGATCACGACCTACCGGGCCGAGGCGTACGACCCCGATTCGCGCAAGCCCGAGGTCGAGTTCGGCGACACGCTGGAAGGCGACCTCGGCCGCCGTGACTTCACGGTGAACGCGATGGCGCTGACGATCCCCGATCGCCAGTTCGTCGATCCGTTCGCAGGCCTGGACGACCTGGCGGCGGGGATCCTGCGCACGCCCGGACGGGCAGTCGACTCCTTCGACGACGATCCCCTGCGCATGATGCGCGCGGCGCGCTTCTCCGCCCAGCTGGGCTTCGAGCTCGATCCCGAGGCACTCGAGGCGATGGTCTCGCGCGCCGAGCGCCTGGAGATCGTCTCGATGGAGCGCATCCGCGAGGAGTTCGTGAAGATCGTCATGTCGCCAGACCCCCGGTCGGGCCTGGCACTCCTCGTCGATTCGGGCCTGTGCGCGCACGTGCTGCCCGAGCTGCCCTTGTTGCGGCTCGAGGAGGACGAGCATCACCATCACAAGGACGTCTACGAGCACACGCTCACCGTCGTCGAGCAGGCCATGGCCCTCGAGGACTCGCACGAGCCGGTGTCCGGCCCGGATCCCGTGCTCCGCCTGGCCGCCCTCCTGCACGACATCGGCAAGCCGCGCACTCGCAGGTTCGAGCAGGATGGCCGGGTGTCGTTCCACCATCACGAGGTCGTCGGTGCGCGCATGACCCGCAAGCGCATGCAGCACCTGCGCTTCTCCAATGACATGACCGACGAGGTGTCGAAGCTGGTCGAATTGCACCTGCGCTTCCACGGCTACGGCACCGGTGAATGGACCGATTCGGCCGTGCGCCGCTATGTGCGCGACGCCGGCCCGCTCCTGGACCGCCTGCACAAGCTCACCCGCGCGGATTGCACGACGCGCAATCGCAAGCGCGCTGCGGCCTTGCAGCGTTCGTACGACTCCCTCGAGCGACGCATCGCCGAACTGCAGGCGCAGGAGGAGCTCGACGCGATCCGGCCCGATCTCGACGGAGCCCAGATCATGGAGCTGCTCGGCATCGCACCGGGGCCCGCCGTCGGCGAGGCCTACCGGTTCCTGCTCGAGCTGCGGCTCGACCAGGGCCCGCTCAGCGAAGACGAGGCCCGTGCGGCGCTGCTTGCCTGGTGGTCTGCGCGCCAGGCCTGAGGCCCTCCTAGGCGTCGAGCTCGATGACGACCACGGTCTCCTCGATGGCCGTGCCGCGGCCGACAAGCACCTGCAGCACGGTGACGAGGCCGGCTGCCAGGGCAGCGCCCCACAGCACGACCGACGCGGAGAGCACGTCGGTCTCGAGCACGATGACGATGACGACCGCGTAGATGACGTAGCGGATCGCCTGCTGATGGCGTGCCGCAGCGGTGCCGAGGCCGGTGAGGCCCTCCGGCAGGCGCGAGCCGATCTCGTCGAGTCCGCGCACGAGATGCCCGCGCACGAACGCTGCCGACTTCGTGAGGCCGCCGAGCCAGCCGCTCACCACGATCACCGCGCCGAGGATGACGATGGCGGTGATGCCCGCGACCAGGTAGGTGAACATCGTGTTCCAGAAGACGGTCGAGGCCGGGGCGAAGATCGTGTTCGCGAGCTGGTCGACGAAGGCCGCCTCGGCCATGTCGAGTCCGACCTTGATGAGCAGGGCCGACGCCAGGATCGCGATGCCGACTGCGACGACCATGCGCGCTCGCCGTCGCGCGAGGGCAATGGCCACCAGGAAGAGCACGGCGACGAGCAGCGGGAGCCACTTCAGGATCGGGTTCGTCAGCGAGTAGACGAAGCGCAGCTGCGCGAGTGCGGGCGACTGCATGAGCACGATCTGCTTGTCGGTGTCGGGGATCGTGATGGATCCGGCGACGCTCACGCCGTTGTCGACGAGGTACTGCTGGGTGGCGGTGACGAGGGCGGAGATGTCGAGAACGACGTTCTCGCCCTCCAGGCGCACTACCGAATCGGGCTGGCCCTCGAGGACCCGCACGACGCCCTTCTGCGCGAGCGTGTTGACCTCGATCCACAGTTTCTCGAACTGGTCGGACGCGATGAACTTGGCGATGAGCTGGCTGATGAGGCTGTCGACGCCGGACGAGATCGGGCCGGCGAGCGCGGATGCGAGCTTGGAGTCAGGGAAGAGGTTGTTCAGCAGGCCCTGGACGTTCTCCTCGGTGTTGGCCTTCTCGATCACGGCATCCGTGACCGCCTGGGTGAGGGCCTCCTGCACCTGCGGCTGCGCGGCGAGCGGGCCGACGGTGGCGATGTAGCGCTCGGAGTCGAGCACCGTGCGCTGGCCCCAGTGCCCGAGCATGGCCACGGGAGTGAGGACGAATGCGATGACGAAGACCAGCAGCGCTGCAATCGATCGGATGCCCCAGCGGTGGGTGGTGGTCGCGTCGGTCATGGTCTCTCCCTCGTGCGCGCCTGGGCACGCGTGTGTGCCCAGGACTGCAGGTCAGCCAGTGCTCAGGCGGACTCTACGGGGACCGCGGGAGTGGTACCACAGTGCTGCCGCAATCAGCAGTGCTCCCACGGTGAGGTAGGCGATCGGAGCCTGTCCGCTCGGGGGCGACACCAGTGCCATCGCGGTGACGCCGCCCACGAGGCACACGTTCACGCACATGTCGTACAGGGTGAACACCCTGCCCAGGTGATCGTCCGGGATCGCTCGCTGGACGATCGTGTCCGAGCACACCTTCACCGACTGCCCGGCGAAGCCCAGGCTCAGGGCTCCGAGAAGGAGTGGCGCATAGGAGGGCACCTGCGACCCGACCAGCACGAAGGCCGTGCCCACCAGGCCTGCCTGCAGGAGAGCGGCGGACGACCAGGCGACCGAGCCCCACCGCCGGCTGGCACCGGGCGTGACGATGGCTCCGATGAGCGCGCCCAGGGCCGTCGCGCCCGTGAGGATCGCGAACTCGCCGAGGGCGGCATCTGCCTGCGCCATGGACTGGAAGGTGTTGCGCACGAGCAGCAGGCCCCCGACGGTCAGCACCCCCAGGCCGATCCGGTGCAGGCCGACCACTCCGATCGCCCGGCCGGCGTCGGCGTGCACGCGCAGTTCGCGAATGCCGCTGGCCAGGCCCACGAGGACTCCGCGCATGGTGTCGCCGGGCTGCTTGCCGTCGGGCCCGAGCCGGTCCCTGCCGATGGGCAGGGCTGTCAGTCCCGCCAGCGCATAGGCGAGGGCCGCGCATCCGAGGACCACCATGCTCCCGGTGTCGCCGCCCCCGGCCAGTCGGGCAACGATCACGCCGACGAGAGCCCCGGCCGCGGCTGCGATGGTCCCCGACGTCGGTGCGAGGGCATTCGCGGTGACGAGGTCCCGTCCGGTGACCACGTGCGGCACCGCCGCCGACAGGCCCGCCAGCACGAACCGGCCGATGCCGAGGACCAGCAGGACGGCAATTGCGAGCAGTGGACCGTCATTGCCCGCGGCGACGAGCAGCACGATGGGCACGGCGAAGGCCGCCTTCAGCAGGTTTGCCCGGACAAGTACCTGGCGCCGGCGCCAG
>CAYFLP010000080.1:0-9894 GCA_964344045.1 uncultured Bifidobacteriaceae bacterium | reverse complement strand
GCTCATCGTCGGCCAGGACCCGTACCCCACTCCCGGGCATGCCGTCGGCCTGTCGTTCTCGGTCGCGCCTGACGTGCGGCCGCTCCCGCGCAGCCTGCAGAACATCTACAAGGAGCTCAGCAGCGACCTCGGCATCGCTCCAGCCGCATCCGGCGACCTGACCGCCTGGACGCGCACGGGGGTCATGCTGCTCAATCGGGTGCTCACCGTGCGGCAGGGCGAGCCCGGCAGCCACCGCGGCAAGGGGTGGGAGGAGTTCACGGCGGCTGCGATCGCCGGGCTCGTCGATCGCCTCGACGAGCCGCTCGTCGCGATCTTGTGGGGCAAGGACGCCCAGTCGCTGGAGCCGATGCTGCCGGACGTGCCGGTGATAGCCAGCGCGCATCCGAGCCCGATGTCGGCCGACCGCGGCTTCTTCGGCTCGCGCCCGTTCAGCAGGGCGAACGCATTGCTTGAGGAACTGGGAAGCGAACCGGTGGACTGGTCGCTTGCGTGATCCCTACGTGTCGATGAGGCCGCGCTCGACGAGGCCCTTGTGCACGAAGGCCTCGGCGAAGAAGGAGGCGAACGGAATGGTGCCGGCGAGCAGGATGCCGATCGTCTTGGGCACCGAGTAGCGCACGCGGAAGGCCAGGTCGACGCCGGTGATCAGGTAGACGACGTACAGCCAGCCGTGTGCCATCCACAAGATGCGGTACAGCTCGGGCTTGGAGTCCGTGCCTGCGTAGTCCAAGAACGCATACCCGCAGATCGCCCAGATGGTGAGAGATGCGAGGACGACGCCCGTGACCCACGCCATGATCCGGTAGCGGAGGAATGCGCCCTTCATGCCCAGGTCACCTCATTCTCGTGCGGCGGGTTCGCGCCGGCCCGCTGGCAGGTGATGCCTGCGACCGCGATGCCGAAACGGGCGGCGGCCACGAGCTTGTCGTGATCTGCCAGGTCGGGGCGGCCGTAGCCGTTGTGGAGCCAGTAGGCGAGGAAGCCGCCGGAGAAGGAGTCGCCGGCACCCACGGTGTCGACGACGGGCACGCGGGGCACGTCGAGGACCGTGTCGCCCGTGGAGTCGAGCACGTGCACGGCATTCGCGCCGTCGGTGAACAGGACGACTCCCCCGGTGCGTGCCTGCAGGGCAGCGGCCGACTGCAGCAGGTCGATGCCCGGGAACAAGAACTCCAGGTCGTCGCCGCTCACCTTGACGATGTCGGCACGCGCCAGCACGGCATCGAGGCTGTCGCGGAAGACGGCGGAGCCGGTCATGACGCTCGGACGGCAGTTCGGGTCGATCATGACGATCTGGTCATCGGTGGCCGCCCGGACCACGGCCACGGACGCATCCGCGAGCGGCTGGAGCACCAGGCCGAGCGTGCCCACGTGCAGGACCTTGCCGTGTGCAGGCAGGTGGCTGACGGCCATCTCTGGAGTCACCGACGCGGCAGAGGTGCCCTCCATCATGAATCGGTAGGTGGCCGCGCCGGACTCGTCGATCTGCGCAATGGCCAGCGTGGTCGGCTCGGGCACCTGCGCGCCGAGCCCGAGGATGACGCCGTCCTCGTCGAGCAGCTTCATGATCCGGCCGCCGAAGGCGTCCGTGGAGACTCCGCCCAGGAAGGTCGATTCGATGCCGAGCCGGGCAACGGTGCGTGCCGTGTTCAGCGGTGCCCCGCCCACGACCGAGGTCACTTCGCCACGCGGGTCGACGATGATGTCGACGAGGGCCTCGCCCAGGACAGTGATCACGGCCCAACGCTAGTGCAGGGTCCGCCTGCCCAGGCAGGGAGATCTCAGGCGGGTCTCACGCAGGAAGGTGCGGTGCGATCCGGGCAGCGAGCGCCGGCTCGGGCAGTGCTCCGACGACGCGGTCCACGACGGCACCGTCCTTGAGCATGACCATCGTCGGGATGGAACTCGCGTCGTAGGCACGTGCCGCGCCTGGGTTGTCGTCGACGTTGACCTTGACCACCTTGAGCCGGCCGGCATTCTTCGCCGCCAGCGATTCGAGGACGGGTGCCACCATGCGGCACGGACCGCACCAGGGCGCCCAGAGGTCGACGAGCACGAGCGAGGTCGTGTCGATGGCGGCCGCGAGCGAGGCATCGGAGGCATCGGCGATCCACGGGAGGTCGGCCTTGCATGCCGCGCAGCGGGGCCTGCCCGAGGCTGCCGCGGGGACGCGATTCTTGGCGCCGCACGATGGGCAGGCGGTGACGCGATGGCTCATGAACTCAAGAACGCCCGTCGCCGTCCGTTTGTTCCCGGTCACGGCCCCGGGGGCGGTTGGTCTCCAGCCACAGCCAGCGGAAGTAGACGATCCAGGCGAAGCCGGCGAACAGCCACCACTGGAAGGCATAGAAGAAGTTCTGGAGCGGGAAGGCGACGTCCGAGGTCGCAACCGTCGGAGGCACCGGCTCCGGCGCGGGCTCGGCCATCGGGACCTGCGAACCGAGCACCACGAAGCCAGGCGACACGGGCGTGCCCCAGGCCTCGGCAAGTCGCCTCGAGTCGATAGCGGCAACCGTGCCGGGCTGCGTCTGGGCATCTGCGAAGAACGGCTCGTCGGGCTGGAGGACGCCGGTGACCGTGACGTCGCCGCCGGGAACAGGCCACGCCTTCGCATCGGGCTCGGGGATCCAGCCGCGCACGACCGCGACCAGGCTGCCATCGCCCGTGCGCAGTGCTGACACGATCCACGCACCGGGCTTGTCCGGCTCGTTCGGGCCGGCGAGGAAGCGGTTGACCACCGCGACCTGCAGGCCAGGCACGTAGGCCCCCTCGACGGTCACCGGGTGGCCGACGACCTCGTCGCGGATCGAGCCAGCGCCCGGATCGACGATCGAGCCGATGTCGACGGGGGAAGCGGCCGCCGCCCGCTCGGCTTCCAGGATCGACTGCGTCCGGGCCCACTGCCATCGCCCCAGGAAGACCGCTGCGATCGTGAACAGCACGAGCACGACGAACCCCAGGATCCATCGCGGCGTGAGCGCCCGGCGCAGCATCGTCGAGGTCAGCCCTGCTGCTGCTCTTCGCCGCGCTCGACAGCCTTCTCCGTGTACTCCTGGTCCTGCTCGAAGCGGATGTCCTCCGGACCGGGCGGAAGATCAGGATCGATCTTCTTCATCTGCTTGCTCATCGAGCGGAACAAGAAGAACAGCGCCACGCCGAGCAAGAGCACGAACAGCCCGGCGATGGGGCCGGCCTTGTCGATGACGCTGCGCATCTGATCCTGCTGCGCCGTGTCGTCGGCATCGGCAAGCACGGCTGCCAGGACCGGCACGTGCGCGGTCATTGCTGCGAAGAACATCGCTACTCGCTCTCTGTCATGACGTCGACCCGCACACCGGCGAAGAGGTCGTCCTCAGGCGTTGTCGTCTCCACCCGCGACCATGCGAGCTGGAAGTCTTCGGTCGGCCACACGCGGCGCTCGACGTCGCGCGGCACCGCGAACCACATGCTGTCCGGCGCGATCTGCGTGCGGTGGGCGAGCAGGGCGCGGTCGCGGACGTCGAAGTAGTCGGCGGCCGCGATGCGCGTGGTGATGCGGTGCGCATCCTCCGGACGATCGTCCCAGCGATCCAGCCAGTCGTGATACGGCGAATCGAGGTCGGCATCGATCATCGCCAGGTGCAGTGCCTGCACGCGAGCCTTGCTGAACTGCTGGTTGTAATAGACCTTCAGCACCTGCCACGGCGCTGCGTCCAGGGCCGCCGGCGACTCGAGCACCGTTGACGGATCGAGTGCTGCTGCCGCCTCGACCGCTGCCATGGTCGCCGCATGCGCGCGCACATGGTCCGGGTGCGGATAGCCGCCGTTCTCGTCGTACGTCGTGACGACATGCGGCCGAAACTCACGGATCAGCCGTGCCAAGGGCGTCGCGACGACAGCGAGCGGCAGGTCGGCGAAGCAGCCGGCAGGCAGGGGCGGCAGGGGGTCGCCCTCGGGGTAGCCGGAATCCTCGAAGCCAAGCCAGGCATGGCGCACGCCGAGGATCGCCGCAGCCTCGGCCATCTCGCGCCTGCGGGTCTGGATCAGCCCGAGCTCGTCGACCGTCTGCTGGGCCGCCGGGTTCAGGACATCTCCACGCTCGCCGCCGGTGCACGTGACGACCATGACCTCGATGCCGTGGGCCACGTACTTCGCCGTGGTCGCAGCGCCCTTGCTCGACTCGTCGTCGGGGTGGGCATGCACGGCCATCAGGCGCAGGTCGCTGGCTGGCTTCGGCACGGGACTAGTCTCCCCTATGTGCCATCGCCCTTCACGAGGGACCAACTCAGCCCGCAGATGCAGGCCCGATATGGCATGGATCGCGCCCCGGTGGGCCGCTACGTCCTCGTGGCAGTGATCGTCGCCGCCTTCGTGGCGGCTCTCGCCCTCGTGGCCTACTTCATCACCCGCGAGCCGATCGACACCCGCCTGCTCACCTGGAAGGTCACCAGCCCCAGCCGGGTCGACCTGCGCTACTCGGTCACCCGGCCCGCCGGAACTCCGGTCGTCTGCGTCATCCGGGCCCAGGACAAGCACCGCATCGACCTCGGGTATGCGAGGGTCGAGGTGCCGGCGGCAGGTGCCGGGGAGGATCCGACCGCGGTACTCGACTATGCCCTGGCCACCTTGGCACCGGCATTCACCGTCGAAGTGCTCGGCTGCGGCGAGGGCGATGGCCCGAGCGTGCCGGATCCGCAGTTCCCTCCGGGAGTCGTGCCGCCGAGCCAGCCCGCGGCCAGCTAGCCCGCGTTCGGCTAGCCCGCGCCAAGCTAGCCTGCGCCCACCTGGCCAGCCCACGTCATGACGCCCCCGGCCGGGGCCGATTACCCTGTACGCCCATGACCGACATCACGTGGCTCACCCAAGAGGCCTACGACCGCCTGCAGGACGAACTTGCCGACCGCGAGGGCCCGCGTCGCCAGGAGATCGCCAAGCGCATCGAGGCAGCCCGTGAGGAGGGCGACCTCAAGGAGAACGGCGGCTACCACGCTGCACGCGAGGAGCAGGGCAAGAACGAGGCCCGCGTGCGCCAGCTGCGGCACCTGCTCGAGCACTCCAAGGTGGGCGCGCCGGAAGCCGAGCACGACGAGGTCGCGCCCGGCAAGGTCGTCACGGTGCGCTTCCCCGCCTGGGACGAGACCGAGACCTTTCTGCTGGGCTCGCGCGAGGAGGCGGCACATGCCTCCATCGAGGTCTACTCCCCCACCTCGCCCCTGGGCGGGGCAGTCGTGGGCAAGCGCGTAGGCGACAGCGCGAACTACACGCTGGCCAACGGCAAGGAGATGACGGTCGAGATCCTCAGCGTGGAGCAGTACGCCCGATAGCCGGAGCGCTCACCGCACCTGGTAGCCCGCACCGTGCAGCCGCTCGAGAACCTGCGAGCAGTGCTCGGCACCGCGCGTCTCGAGGTGCAGCACGATGTCCACCTCGTCAATGCGAAGGTCGGGATCGACCCGGTGATGCTCGATATCGACGACATTCGACCCCGTGTCCTGCACCTCGTTCAGCAGCCTCGCCAGTGAGCCTGGCCGGTCTGCCATGCGCACCTGCACCGTGAGGTAGCGACCGGCAGCCACCAGTCCGTGCCGGATGATGCGCAGCAGCACGAGCGGATCGACATTGCCGCCCGAGAGCACGACCGCGACGGGTGGCTCGAAATCGTGCGGGTGGGCCAGCACTGCCGCTGCCGCGGCGGCGCCCGCCGGCTCGACCAGGAGCTTCGAGCGCTCCAGGAGCATGAGCACGGCCCGGGAGATCTCCTCCTCGCTCACCGTGACGATGCGATCGACGTGCTCCTGGATGATCGAGAAGGGCACGTCGCCCGGCCTGCCGACGGCAATGCCATCGGCCATCGTCGACATCGACTCCAGGCGGATCGGCTCGCCGGCAACGATCGACTGCGGGTAGGCGGCCGCCCCTGCTGCCTGCACCCCCACGATGCGCACATCGGGCCGCTCGGCTGCCACCGCGACAGCGATGCCCGCGAGCAGGCCGCCGCCGCCCGTGCAGGCAACGATGGTGCGCACCTCCGGCATCTTCTCGAGGATCTCCAGGCCCACTGTCCCCTGGCCCGCGACCACCGCAGGATGGTCGAAGGGATGGACGAGGACGGCCCCGGTCTCTGCGGCGAAGGCACGTGCGGCGTCGAGGGCCTCGTCGACGGTCGAACCGGCGAAGCGCACCTGCGCGCCATAGCCCGACGTTGCGGCGATCTTCGGCAGCGCAGCGCCCACGGGCATGAACACCGTCGCCTGCACGCCCAGCCGCTGGGCTGCGACCGCGACGCCCTGCGCGTGATTGCCCGCGCTCGCTGCGACGACTCCCCTGGAGCGCTCCTCCGCCGACATGGCAGCGATGCGCGCGTATGCGCCACGCAGCTTGAAGGAGCCAGCTCGCTGCAGGTTCTCGGTGACCAGGCGCACCTCGCCGCCGATGGCCTCTTCCAGCCATCTGGCCGTCGCCAGGGGCAGGTCGCGGACGACGCCGCGAAGGAGGACAGCGGCAGCCTCGACGTCTGCCCGCGTGACCTGCGCAGGATCCATGACCGCATCCTTGCAGCGCGCGGGCGCGCTAGGCACCGATTGAGGGGCCCTTGCCCCCGACCTCGCGCGCAGGCGACAGGCGCGCTCGCGAGGCCGCGGCCCGCCCGGCCTGCGTGGCCGAGCCGCGCTCGCCGCGCACACCGCCGGAGTAGCCACCCCAGGAGCCGCGCGCCTTGGACGTGCTCGCATGAAAGCCGGCGATCTCGGCCGTCTTCTCGCGCAGGACGAGGGCGCCTTCGCTCTGCCCCGTTGCGGGCCCGGCCATCGCCGGCGCGGCACGCACGGCCTGTGCGCGCGCCTCGGCCAGGCGCTCGTCGATACGGGCGACGAACGCCTGGTAGAACGCAGCACGTGCGGTCTGCGCCGTATGCGGGCGCTTGTGCCGCCGGCGAGGCCTCCCGGTGATCGCGACGTAGGTCTCCGCACGCCACTGCCCCAACTGCAGGTAGCGCTGGCTCGCATCGACCATCGCGACCGCGAGCGACGCGAACATCGTCTCGACGACGTCGAGATCGGTGGGCATGCCATAGCCGATGACGAACGTGGAGTTCGCGGCGATGTCTGCCTTGGCATCGTTCGCATGGGCGATCGCGACGTACAACGCGATCAGGTGCGGGTTGGCCCGCTTGCCCTTGTCACCGATGGTCATGGTCCGCGAGATGGGCTGCTCTCGCATCTCGCGTCGCGCAGTGCGGGCCCGGGCGACGGCCAGGTCGATGCTTGCCAGGGTTGCCAGCTGCTGGGCCTTCATCAGGTAGGCATCGGCCTCGGCCTCGTTGTCGGTTCGCTCGGCCTTGGCCAAGAGCGCAGCGATGCGATCGAGCGTCATGCGCCCGCCTCGACTACCGGGAGGCCCGCTGCCTCATAGCCCGCCCTCAGCACCAGGGCCGCCTCGTCGCCGAGGACCGCCAGCACGAGTGCGCACATCGCAGCGCGGAAGTCGACGCCATGCCAGCGCTCACGGGCCGAGGTGTCTACGGGCCCGAGCGAGCAGGCCAGGTGGTGCGCGCACTCGTGCAGCACCACTGATTCGCGGCCGGCCCAGTTCGCCGTGCGCGCGGAGTCCGCGGGCGACTGCGCTGCGCGCGCCGATCCCAGCGGCAAGGCGATGGAGGCCGTCTGCGGTTCGTAGTGCGCCTTGGCCTGGCCCCGGCGCTCACGGACGGCAACGCTCCCGGCGGCCGGGTACCGCTCTCGAATCGACGGGAGTGCCAGAACGGCATCCACGTACCGCTGGACGGACGCCAGGTCGGCGAACTTCCGCTCGGCCGGCAGGGCGAGCCGGGTCCCGAAGAAATCGACCTCCCCGCCGCGGGCAAGCATCGCCGACCACTGGTCCTCGACGGCGTAGACGGTCAGCTGGCCCATGGCACGAGGGTAGGCTGCGGGAGTGACAGCGATGGCCCTGCACCACGCATGAGGCCACCCCTGTGAAGTCCATCGGCCGCGCACTGCGGCGTACGCCCCTCCTGGCGGGCCTGCCCAGCGAAGTCGCCGTCCTGACGGCTGTCGCCTTCTGCGTCGCACTCGGCTTCGGCATCCTCATTCCGGCCATCCCCGTGTTCGCCCGGACCTTCCAGGTGAGCGCGCTCGAGGCCAGTGCGGTCGTGTCGGTCTTCGCCTTGATGCGGTTCGTCTCGGCGCCCTTCGCAGGCTGGCAGGTCGACCGCTGGGGCGAGCGCTTCGTCATGACTGCCGGCCTGCTGCTCGTTGCCGTGTCGAGTGCCCTGGCGGGGCTCTCGCAGTCCTTCGTGCAGCTGCTCGTCCTGCGCGGGGCAGGTGGCCTGGGCTCGAGCATGTTCACCGTGTCGGCCATGGCCCTCCTGCTGCGCGTGACGACTCCCGACCAGCGGGGCCGGGCATCCGGCGCCTACCAGGGCGGCTTCCTGCTCGGCGGCGTGGCCGGCCCCGCCGTCGGCGGGCTCGTCGTCGCATGGTCGATTCGCGCGCCGTTCTACGTGTATGCCGTGACGCTCCTCCTCGCTGCCTTCGTCTCAGCGGCGTTCCTTCGGTCCCGGCACATAACCGAGAGGGAATCGGCCGTAGCGGCAGGCAACGAGAACAAGGTCCTCCGCCTGCGCACTGCCCTGCGCAGTCGGGCCTACCGCGCCGCGCTGACGGTGAACCTGGTCACCGGCTTCGTTACGTTCGGCTTGCGGTCGGCCGTGGTGCCGCTGTTCGTCACGGAAGGCCTCAAGCAGGGCGCTTCGATCTCGGGCATCGGGTTCCTCGTGGCAGCCGGGGCCCAAGCCCTGCTGCTGCTGCCCGCCGGGCGCATGGCCGACACGCGAGGCAGGCGCACTCCCCTGCTCATCGGGACCACGGCCATCACGATCGCCATGCTCGTCCTGTCGATCTCGGACCTGGGCATCACCTCGCTCGGCGCAGCCGGAGCCGTCGGCCTGGCACTGTTCCTGCTGTCGATGGCCATCCAGGGTGCCGGCTCCGCCTTCTTGAGCACAGCACCTGCCGCTGTGGTGGGCGACCTGATGGGCGGCCGCAAGGGCGGTGTCGAAGTGGCCGCCTTCCAGATGACCTCCGACATCGGCGCCGTGATCGGCCCGCTGCTGGCGGGCCTGCTCGTCGACCTCCTGGACTTCGACTGGGCGTTCGCGGCGGGTGCGCTCCTCGGCCTGGCGGGAGTTATCGTGGTGGCCCTGATGCCCGAGACGCTCAACCGCGCCGACGTCGTCCTGGCACCGGCAACTGACGCGCCCGATCCGAACCCCGAGAGGTCCCGCACCGCATGACCGTGAACGACCCCCGGCGCCGTCGGATCGTCACTGCTGGCATTGCGAGCGCCACGGTCCTCGCCGTCCTGGCAGGCATCGTCGCCCTGACGTGGGTGTCCCGCGGGCCGACGACCACGGCAAAGGAGCCGGCCGCGGCAGCCACTTCGCTGGCCTCGCCAGGCGCCCCGCTTGCCGAAGGGCTGCCTGAGCCGACGCAGCCGGCAACCGATGGCCCCGACGAGACCGCCTCGCTGAAGGGCGTCCGAAACGTCGTCCTGATCGTCGCGGACGACCTCGACACGGGCCTGTTCAATCAAGTCCCCCGCCTGGCGGCCCTGCGCGACAAGGGCATGTCGTTCCTGAACAACACGGTCACCGACTCCTTGTGCTGTCCTTCGCGGGTATCGATCTTCCGCGGCCAGCTGATCCACAACCACCATGTCGTGTCGAACGTGGCGTCCTCCGGCGGTGGCTGGCCCACGTTCCAGCGCCTCGACGAGCAGCAGGACTGCCTGCCCGTGTGGCTGCACTCGGCCGGGGTCACCACGGGCATGTTCGGCAAGTACCTCAACGAGTACCCCGACGGCGGCCGCGGCCGCCGGTACGTGCCACCGGGCTGGTCGAGCTGGGTCGTCCCG